>JAZSCD010000128.1:0-7727 GCA_045602745.1 Clostridia bacterium
AGAGAAACAAGAAGTAATAGAAGAAATAAAAGAATATACTAATCAGACAAATGTAGAACCTGAAGTAGTAAAAGAGCCAGAATTTATTATGCCAGTAGAAGGGGAAATTATAAGAAATTTTGCAAAAGATTCTTTAATATATTCTGAAACATTAGAAGAATGGATAGTTCATTTAGGAATAGATATAAAAGCAGAGAGAACAACTGTAGTAAAATCATCAGAATCAGGTACTATAACAGCAATAAAAAATGATCCAAGGTATGGATTAACTATAGTTATAGAACATGCAAATGGATATAAAACGGTATATTCAAATTTACTTACAACAGAGTTTGTAAAAGAAGGAGAGGTTATAGAAAAAGGACAAAGCATAGGAACTGTAGGGAATTCAGCAGCATTCGAAATTGTAGATGAACCACATCTTCATTTTGAAATTTTAAAAGATGGAATCCAAGTAGATCCTAATATTTATTTGAAATAAATTTATGATGAAATGCATTGTAAATATTGGTGTAGGGACGGGCCTTGTGTCCGCCCATGCTACAAAGAAACTACTAAAATTAATATATAAATAAAGATTTAAAGCGAGTTCATTAAAGAGGACTCGTTTTATCTTTTTTTCTATTGAAAAAAAACATTTTGTATGTATATAATAAAGGCAGAATAAAATGGAGGAAAATATATGTTTTTAACAGAAGAAGGTCAAATACAATCAAATGAACCAGTGAGTTATCAAATAGTAAATAAGAAGCATAAGATAAAAGATCCAAATGAACATAAAAATAAAAAAAGAAGAAGAAAAAAACATAAACACCCGATAATAATAGGATTTTTTAAAATGATTGTAGTATTAATACTTCTTATAATATTATTTGCATTAATGATTAGTGGATATGCTATATATAAATTATATGAGGTGGCAAAAGATGTTAGGCTTGATAAAAATGATTTAATAATTAAATATGAAAATTCTGTAATAAAGGATATAAAAGGTAATGAGCTTGGAACTCTAAATGGAGATGAAAATAGAGTAATTATTACTTTAGATGATATGCCTAAATATCTACCAGTAGCGTTTATATCAATTGAAGATGAAAGATTTTATCAGCATGAAGGTGTTGATATAAAAAGAACTTTAAGAGCTACATATACATATATAAAAAATAAAGGTCAGTCTCCTTTTGGTGGAAGCACAATAACACAACAATTAATAAAAAATTTAAAAGAAGAAAGAGAAGATACATGGCAACGTAAAGTAAGAGAAATGCTAGGAGCTTTTTATGCTGAACAAGAAATGTCTAAAGAAGAAATTTTAGAATTATATTTAAATTTAATATTTTTAGGAGATACTGTGTATGGTGTAGAACAAGGTGCAAATTATTATTTTAATAAATCTGCAAAAGATTTAAGCTTAGCAGAAAGTGCATTTTTAGCAGGTATAAACCATTCTCCTAATTCATATAATCCGTTTGATGAAAATAATGCAAAAATTTTAGAAAATATAAAACTAAGGACGAAAACTGTTCTTAGAAAAATGTATGAGCTAGGAAATATAGAAGCTAAACAATACAATAAAGCAGTTAAAGAAGTTGAAGAAGGTCTTGCGTTTGAGGAAGGAGCAAAAACACAAGTTGTATTTTCGTATCACACAGATGCAGCTATAAATCAAATAATAAAAAAACTTCAAGAAAAAAATAATTGGAGTTATGAAAAAGCTAAATTATATTTATCAAGTGGAGGATTTACAATTTATACAACACAAGATCCAGATATGCAAAATAAAATGCAAGAAGAGTTTAATAATGAAAAGTATCATACTGTAGATATTGATCCGAATGGCGTACCACAAGATTCTATGGCATCAATGGTTTTAATGGATCATAAAACTGGCTATGTTTTAGCTATAGCAAATGGATTTGATGAGAAAGTAGATGCATTTGGGTTTAATGTAGCAACAGATGGCGAAAAACAAACAGGTTCTTCAATGAAAACAATTGCAGTATTAGCACCAGCAATAGATAGGGGAATAATTACAGCATCAACAATATTTGATGATAATCCTACAAGCTTCAATAATGGAACATATAATCCTAAAAATTTTAATAGATATAGAGGTCTAATTACAGTAAGAGATGCTATAGCATATTCTCAAAATATACCAATGGTAAAAACAATGACTTTATTAACACCAGAAGAATCAGTAAATTTTTTGAAAAAATCAGGAATTACATCATTAAAAGAAAGAGATAAAGTATTACCGCTAGCATTAGGAGGACTTACTTGGGGAGTCACACCACTTGAAATGGCAGGAGCATATGCTGCAATTGCTAATGATGGAGAATATATAGAACCTATATTTTTTACAAAAGTTGTAGATTCAAAAGGTAATACTGTTTTAGAAGCAAATCCAACTAGAACAAGAATAATGTCTAAAGAAGCGGCATATGTAGTAAAAGAAATACTAACTGAACCAGTAAAAAAAGGTACTGCGACTAATTGCAAAATTGAAGGAATAGATGTTGCTGCAAAAACAGGAACGACTGATTTAGATTATAATAGGTGGACTTGTGGATTTACACCATATTATACTGCAGTAGTATGGTTTGGGCATAATACTGATGCTACAATATCTGGGTGGCCATCAAATCCTACAAATCAAATTTGGATAGGTGTTATGCAAAAAATTCATGAAGGGATGGAAACAAAAAGATTTTATGATACAAAACCAGAAGGAGTTCTAGAAGTAGAAGTATGTAAAAAATCTGGATTTTTAGCTACATCAACATGTGAAAGGTATAGAACATCTTATGTAGAATATTTTGCACAAGGAACAGAACCAGTTCAAACATGTCCATATCATTCATCAGCAAAAGTATGTGTGCAAAGTGGATTACTTGCTACAGAGAACTGCTCAAATACAAGAAGAGTATATGCAACAGGAGAATATATTAATGGAGATGGACTGTGGAGCACAAGGGGATATTATAAACCTAAAAATGTTCCTGTATATCGTTGCAACATACATTAATAATTAAATGGAGGATAATATGAATACAATAAATACATTAGATAATAAAATATATGAGCTATTGATTAAAATGTTAAGTCCAGAAACTACAGCTGTAATGATATTTATATCTTTTTTAGGGTCCGCAATAACCTTAATTATATTAATAGTTGCATTTCTATTGTTAATAAAAAATAAAAAATATCCAAAACTTATAGCACTAAATTTAATATTTGTGTTTATATTAAATAGAATATTAAAATTTATAATTGCAAGACCTAGACCAGAGAGATTAAGATTAGTTTTAGAAGATGGATATAGTTTTCCAAGTGGACATAGTATGGTTGCATTTGGTTTTTATGGGTTTTTAATATATTTAATATATAAAAATTTTGAAAATAAAAAAATAAAATACACATTAATAGTATTTTTAGCTTTACTAATATTGCTTATTGGAATTAGTAGAGTATATTTAGGTGTTCATTATGTTACAGATGTAATTGCTGGTTTTATATTTGCATTTTTGTATTTAGTTGTTTTTGTAAAGTATTTTTGTAAAAAAACATATTAGATAAATGTGAGCTTGTTTGTTGTAATTCGAAAATTAATTAATATAAGTTTTGGCAAAATTATTATTTTTTGAAATTAAAGGCCTCCAAGCTCACGGGTATTCCCCCGCCTCAAAGGGCTGTCGGCTCATTAATTTCAAAAAACAATGAATTTTGCTTTAACGGTTTAATGAAAATTTAAAAATTTTCATTAAATCGATTGAGCGTAGATACAAATTCATGTTTTAGGTTCGAATTTTAAATTGTATAATATAATGTTTTAAAGTGAACGCTGTGGGGACCGACAAGTTATAGGCTGTTACACAAAATCAAATCCGCTTGCAGGTTTTGTGTTACAGCCTATTACGCAGTTGGGGGTGAACGATAAAACATTATATTATACAATAGATAAAATATAAAACAAAAACATTAAGGCAAAAATACAATTTATTTAAAGATATTGTTTTAATTTTTCCAAACTTTTTTCTTGAAAATCAACAAAATCATTTAAAAGCTTATTAACATCTGTATCTAAACCTTCATTATGGTTTAACAATCTTCTTCCTTCTATAATTCCCATATTTGTACCTTGAACAAGTAATTCTGCTAGTTTTGTTGTGCTAGAATCCTTAATTGTATTAATTTGAATTCCATACCAAAGCATAGCTTTATCTTTAAAACTTGCATCTCCAGGTAGTTCTCCATAATTAGAATAAGCATCATCAACTTTGTCTAAAATATTATTATACATGCTATATTCATGCTTTAAAGTGCTTTTAAATTCTGAGTCTTCTACTTTATCAGAAACATAAGAAATTGCATCCATTCCCATTTTAACACCTTTACAAACTTCTTTTAAAACTTCTAAATTTTTATCCATTATAAATTCACCTCATTATTTATTATATTATCTACTATTATTCCCAAATTTTTTTAAAATATTGATAAAATATAAAACAAATGATAAACTAAAAAATAATAAAATTAATTAAATGGAGGTTTTTATGAATAATTTATTTACAATAAAAAATGTATTAATATATTTAGTAATTATAAACTTAATAACTTTTTTATCTATGTATATAGACAAAAAAAGAGCAAAATGTGGAAAATGGAGAATTAAAGAATCTACACTATTTACATTAGTTCTGCTAGGTGGTGGAATAGGTGGAATCGCAGGAATGAAAGTTTTTAGACACAAAACTAAAAAAATGAGATTTGTTATAGGGTTTCCGTTAATATTAATACTAGAAGTTGTATGCACTGTTATATTTATTTGTATTAATTAAAAGATAAATTGTGATTTGTATGATTAAATATATTGCAAACGTTGTAGGGGCGGGCCTTGTGTCCGCCCAAAAAAACAGAATAATTGGTGGGCGGACACAAGACCCGCCCCTACACAATTTCAAATAAATTTACAACCACAAATTACAATTTACCAACAACAAATTATGTAGAAAAAAGTGCACATAACTTTTGTAAATAACTGTAATTTGTCAAAAAAATACAGAATAATTGTTTCGTATGTGAATAAGTAACAATGCGAAAGTGTAGATTTTAATGTTATTCACAAAGTTATCCACAATATCCACAGGAAAGTGGAAAACTAAAAAGTTTGTTACAAACGAGTTACATAAAAGAACGTAATGTAATATTTAAGTTATAGTTTTGTAACAAAAAAGTAATAATTGTAGCAAACAAAGCGACGAAGTCGCCCTTTGTTTTAGCCGATTTGAGTTTGCGAGTAGGACGAGCAAATCTCAAAGGCAATATCGATTATAGCTTTTGTAATATAGTAAATTTTAGAAAAATTTACTATATTACAAAAAATATGATATAATATTAAGAATGAAAATATTTTGTACAAAAAAGAAATTTGGATACAAAAAATAGGAAGTGATATAAATGTTTTTTGCAAAGCCTGGAGAGTATGAACCATGCGGGATTTTTAGTGCAGAACACTTTTTTTTACTCGCTATAACTTTATTAGGAATTGGAATAGCAGTAAAACACACAGATATTACTAAAAAAAATGTCGTAAAAAGGAACATACAAATTATAACAATTTGTGCATGGATATTAGAAATAATAAAAATAATATTTAATTTTGCAGTAGGAAATGGAAACAATATAAATACATATATACCTTTATACTATTGTAGTGTTTTTCTATATGCTGGAATTTTTAGTTCTATAGGAAAAGGAATAATAAAAAGAATTGGAGATGTTTTTTTAGCAACAGGAGGCATAATTGGAGGAATTATATTTTTAATTTTACCAACTACTTCTATAACTACATATCCAATGCTACATTATTTAAGCCTTCAGAGTTTTGCATATCATGGAGCAATGCTTTATATAGGAATTATAATTCACAAAGGAAAATATATAGAAATAGAAAATAAAGACATGGCTTATTATTCTGGATTACTTTTTGTAATGTGTTTAAGTGCATATATAGTAAATAATATATGCGATAGTAACTTAATGTTTATTTCAAAAAATTTTCCAGGTAGCCCTGTTACAATTATATATAAACTAACAGGGAAATTATTTCCATTAGTAGTATCACTTGCACAAATGATATTACCATTTTATACAGTTATAGGAATAAAAAATGTAATACAAAAAATAATAGTAAAAAAAGAACAAAAAAACGTACAAATAGATTCAATAAACGAAATCCATGGACGAGAAACGTAAATAGTAGAGTCGATGTAGGGGCAGGGTTCCATCCCTGCCCAAAACAATTTAAAACAAAATGCAAACATTGTAGGGGTCGCTGCCCACAGCGACCCGCAATGCATCGAAGAAATTACCCAGAAATGTAGGGACCTAGGACAATTAAAGTTGACATTTACATAATACAATGGTAAAATAATAATAGTTTTCGCAATAGCGAGGGCAATAGTTTCACAAATTAATAATTTTGAAAGAAGGGATAGACATGAAATAATTTAGCAACTGTAAAATGACTATTTTTATTAAAGAGGTGAAACAAATGGATTTTAAGTCCAAAATTAAAGAGGCTATTGAAGAAGCTCTCAAAAGTGAACCTGAAATTTTAGGCAAAAAACAACTTGTTTTTTTTGAGGACAAAGAAGTTGATTGGGCAAAAAAAGAAAGACGAGATGTAGAAGTATACTTGGAGGACGGCGCATGTCTGGGTACATATCATGTGCACATATGCGGAACGAGATTCGTAGCAATGGCATCTTATGCTGTTAAGAAATCTGTAAAAGAAAGGTTTAAGGATGCCTTAATTAGCTGCAGCGGTACTCCCGGAGATGATGTAATTTTAATCACAATTACGGAATAAAATTCAGGACAGAAAGATGGCGCTTTTAAATGTTAAATTTAAATAGCGCTATTTTTCGTATATATGTATAAAACAACCACAATATATTGACTTTTAGCATAAGTTTTGATAAATTTAATAAATAGTAAATAATAGAAGGGTGAGATAAACATGACAGAAAAATCTATGGATAAAATAGTTAATTTATGTAAAAATAGAGGTTTTGTATATGCAGGTTCAGAAATATATGGAGGACTTGCGAATTCATGGGATTATGGACCATTAGGGGCAGAACTTAAGAAAAATATAAAAGATATGTGGTGGAAAAAATTTATTAATGAATCTAAATACAATGTAGGTATAGATGCGGCAATAATAATGAACCCTGAAGTTTGGGTAACAACAGGACATGTTGGAGGATTTAGTGATCCACTTATAGATTGTAAGGATTGTAAAACAAGACATAGAGCAGATAAATTAATAGAAGAATGGGGATTTAAAAACGGAAAAGATATTTCTGGATTAGATGGATGGACAAATGAACAATTAGTAGAATATATTAAAGAAAATAATATAGAATGTCCAAATTGCGGAAAAGTAAACTTTACAGATATTAGAAAATTTAACTTAATGTTTAAAACATTTATGGGAGTTACAGAAGATGCAAAATCAGAAGTATATTTAAGACCAGAAACAGCTCAGCGGAATGTTTGTAAACTTTAAAAATGTACAAAGAACAACAAGAAGAAAACTTCCAATGGGAATAGGACAAATGGGACGTTCATTTAGAAACGAAATTACACCAGGAAACTTTATATTTAGAACAAGAGAATTTGAACAAATGGAATTAGAATTTTTCTGCAAACCAGGT
>JAZSCD010000129.1:0-3472 GCA_045602745.1 Clostridia bacterium
AAAGTAGCTCTTTTAATTTCTTTTTGTTTTAACATTATATATTCCACCTTCCTATGTTTTGTAAATTTTACAAAAATATACATCTAGGGTGAAATATTTGCTTACAAAGTTCTAAGGTGATGTTATCATAAATTAACTACAGTATACTATAACTCATTTTTGACTTTTTATGTTGATTGTAGTATAATGTAATTAATAATGTTTTACATTAAATCTTACTACAAAAGGAGTATACAAAAAATGAAACATTACAAAATGATTAGTGCAAAAGAGTTTTTAGATGCCCTCCCTTATTGGATTCGGCATGGTTATCAAGGAACATTCTGTGAACTCTATATCTCTCACAGATTTTTTAAAAAAATCATACGAGAAATGTCTACCGGAAGTTCTATAGCAAATGTGTATATCTTCAATAACGGATATACATTGTCCACTTCATCAGATGCAGATAACCAATTAGGATTATATCTTGCTTCATACGGAAGTTTTTATAACATACTTATGTTTGTTATTCCTAATCCAATTGTGAGCACAAAAACCTTAACTCTTTACTCTGGCGACAAAGTAAGAAAGGGAGACCGTGTTTATTTCTTTTAATGCACAACTCTACAAAAAAGAACCTTCATACTGAAGGTCTTTTTTGGTTGTATTCAATTAATCTTTCAATGCCTCGCTACATTTGCTACAAATTGTTGGATTTTCTTTATCTTCTCCTACTGTTGTTGAGAACATCCAGCATCTTTCGCATTTTTCACCTTCTGCTGTTTCAATTTTTACTCCTAATTTTTCTTCCCCTGATCTTTGATTTTCTTCTATTTCTAATCCAGAAACAATAAATACTGTTTTTAATAATTCTAAATTATCTCTTATAAAGTTATATAAATCTCCTTCAGCAAAAAGAACAACTTTTGCATTTAAAGAATGTCCTATAATTTTTTCGGCTCTTGCTTCTTCTAATTTTTTAGAAACACTTTCTTTAATTTCTACTATTTTTGCCCATTTTGCTCTTAATTCTTCGTTTTCGTATTCTCCATTAATGCTAGGATAATCTGTAAGCATAACACTTTCTACATTTTCATTTTCTGTTTTAGGCATATATTTCCAAATTTCTTCTGCTGTAAAACTTGTAAGTGGTGCTAACATTTTTACTAAAGAATTTAGTATTAAATACATTGCAGTTTGTGCTGCACGTCTTTCTTTAGATTCTACTTTTGCTGTGTATAATCTATCTTTTATAATGTCTAAATAGAAACTACTCATGTCTGTTACACAAAATACATTTATTGCTTGATATGCTTCGTGGAAATCATATCTATCATAGCTATCTGTGCATTTTTTAACTAAATCATTTAATTTTAATAATGCATATTTATCTATTTCTTCTAAATCTTTATAATCTACCATATCTGTATTAGGATTAAAGTCTGAAGTATTTCCTAAAATATATCTTGCTGTATTTCTTATTTTTCTATAAACTTCTGTTATTTGTTTTAATATATCTTTAGATAAGCTTACATCTGATTGGTAATCAGAAGAAAGTACCCAAAGTCTTAATATATCTGCACCGTATTCTTTAACAACTTCTTGTGGGCTTATTCCGTTTCCTAAACTCTTAGACATTTTTTTACCTTGTCCGTCAACTGTCCATCCATGTGTTAAAACTTGTTTGTATGGAGCAATTCCATTTGTTGCAACAGATGTTAAAAGCGAAGATTGGAACCATCCTCTATATTGGTCTGCACCTTCTAAATATAAGTCTGCAGGATATGGAAGTCCTCTATCTACTAATACACTTTGGTGAGTAGAACCAGAATCGAACCAAACATCCATAATGTCTTTTTCTTTTACGAATTCTGTACATCCACATTTTTCACATTTAGAATTTTCTGGCATTAATTCTTTTGCACTTAAATCCCACCATGCATTTGAACCTTTTTCTTTAAATGTTTCTTTTAATTTTTCTATAGATTCTTCTGTTACATATTGATGTCCACATTCTTCGCAATAATATATTGGAAGTGGAACTCCCCATGTACGTTGTCTTGATATACACCAATCTGCTCTTTCTTTTATCATATTAGACATTCTGTCTGCTCCCCAAGAAGGAATCCATTTTACACCTTCTGCAGCTTTTATTGCTTGGTCTTTAAATTTATCTACTGAGCAGAACCATTGCTCTGTCGCTCTGAATATAATTGGATTTTTACATCTCCAACAGTGTGGGTATGAGTGATTTAATTTTTGCTTATCTAATAAGAAATTATTTTCTTCTAACCATTTAATTATTTTATCATTAGACTCATCATATTTAAGCCCTGCAAAAACTCCTGCCCCTTCTGTTTGATATCCTTTTCCATCAACAGTTACTACAACTTCTAATCCATTTTTTAGTCCACACAAATAGTCTTCTTTACCATATCCAGGTGCTGTATGAACTGCTCCTGTACCTGTTCCAAGTTCTACAACTATTGTATCGTCACTTCCTAAAACTACTCTAGATTCTCTATCTAAGAATGGATGTTTACAAAGAACTCCTTCTAACTCTACTCCTGTTAAAGTTTTAATTGTTTCGTAATTTTCTATTCCTGCTTTAGTCATTACACTATCTACTAATTCTGTAGCAATTATTAAATTTTCATTTCCTGTTTTTACAATTGAATATTCAAACTCTCCACCTATTGTTATACCCATATTACCTGGAAGTGTCCATGGTGTTGTAGTCCATATTACAAAATATGTATTCTCTTTATCAAATTTATCTTTACTATCCATTACTGGGAATTTAACAAATATAGACATTGTATCAACATCTTGATATTCAATTTCCGCTTCTGCAAGTGCTGTTTCACAATCAGTCCACCAATATACTGGTTTTAAACCTTTATAAAGGTATCCATTTTTATACATATCGTAAAACACTCCAAGTTGTCTTGCCTCTGAACGTGGTTCATATGTAATATATGGATCTTTCCAATCTCCTATAGCACCTATTCTTTTAAATCCTTCTATTTGTTTATCTTTATAATCTCTTGTAAATTCTAAACATGTATCTCTAAATTGAGATACTGGAATTTTGTCTCTATCTAATCCTAATTTTTCTATAGCTTTTTTCTCTGTTGGCATACCATGTGTATCATATCCAGGAATAAATGGTGTATAAAATCCTTGTAAATTTTTATATCTTACGATTGTATCTTTTAATACTTTATTTAAAGCATGTCCTATATGGATTTCTCCGTTTGCGTAAGGTGGTCCATCATGTAATACAAATGGAGTTTTCCCTTCATTTTTCTTTAACATTTTTTCATAAAGCCCATTTTGTAAAACTTTTTCTAATATTTTAGGCTCATTTTCTGGTAAGTTTCCCCTCATTGGAAAATCTGTTTTTGGTAGATTAAGTGTTTTCCCATAATCTTTTTTCTCTTCACATTTGTCGCACATATACAATTCCCCTTTCTCCTGTGGTAATGTC
>JAZSCD010000130.1:0-5713 GCA_045602745.1 Clostridia bacterium
AGTAGCAACTTGTTGAGAGTTTTTGGGACTGTCCTGAAATTCACGAAAATAGTATCAACATAGAGTTTGTAAAGATTGACGATTCAGGACAGTCCCCTTGTATCCCTTTGGGACAAAAGAGGGACAGTCCCTAGAATCGTCCTACAAATTACAATTTATCCAAATTTTTTAGTTTTTAAAATTAATTTTTCTAGTAGGACGACGGCTTCGTACATTAATGCTGCAACTACTGCTAGTATTACTACACTTGCCATTACTAAGTCTAGTTGAAACACCTGGCCTCCATATACTATTAAGTATCCGAAGACCTGCTTTAGATACCAAGAATTCTCCTGATATTACTCCAACTAAAGATAGACCTATATTTACTTTTAGTGAATTTATAAATGTAGATATGTTTGCGGGTATAACTATTTTAGTTAATATTTGTAGTTTATTAGCATTAAATGTTCTAGCCATTTTTATTTTTTCTTCTTCTGTGTTTAAAAATCCATTTAAAATTTCAAGTATCGTAACTATTAATGAAATTGCAAGGGCCATCACTATAATTGCAGATGTTCCTGCTCCAACCCAAATTATTATTACAGGTCCTAAAGCAATTTTTGGAAGACTATTTAACACAACTAAAAATGGTTCAGCTACTTTTGATAAAAACTTAGACCACCAAAGTATTATTGCAATTATAATTCCAATTATCGTTCCTAATAAGAAACCTACTATTGTTTCATAGCATGTAACTCCTAAATGTTCTAACAATCCATTTTGGGATAAATTCATAAATGTTTTTAACATTCTAGAAGGCTGACTAGTTATAAAACTATCTATTACTCCTTTGTTTGCAAGTACCTCCCACAAAATTATAAATGCTATTACTATTGTAATTTGAGTTATAATTATGCTTACTTTTGTAAGTTTTATTTTATTTAAATATCTTTTTCTTTCTAGTGAATCACTTTTCTTTTGCATCAACATCTAGCTCCTTCCATAAACTATCAAAATATTTGCTAAATTTAGGGTTTTTTCTTGCATTCATTGGATTTCTATTTTCCATTTCAAAATCTATTTTCTCTATTTTTTTGACTGTTGCTGGTCTTTTAGTAAGTACTACTATTCTATCTGACATACTAATTGCTTCTGATATATCATGTGTTACCATTATTGCCGTTATATTTTCATTTTTTAATATATTATATATATCTTTTGTTACCATTATCCTTGTTTGATAATCCAACGCTGAAAAAGCCTCGTCTAATAATAGAATTTCTGGTCTTATTGCAAGCGTTCTAATTAAAGCAACTCTTTGCCTCATTCCTCCTGATAGCTGAGTAGGATATTTATCTTTAAATTCATAAAGATTATATTTTCTTAATAATTCTCTTACGTATTCCTCATTTTCTTTTGTTTTTCTATGTGTTATTTCTAGTCCAAATATCACATTGTTATAGATAGTTCTCCATTCTAATAAGCTGTCTTTTTGAAGCATATAACCAATTTTGGATGATACATCCTCTGCCTCAATTTTATCAATATAAATTTTTCCTTCACTTTTTTCTTCTAGTCCTGCAATTATGGAAAGAAGCGTAGATTTTCCACATCCACTTGGTCCTATTATACTTAAAAATTCTCCTTCTTCTACCGTAAAATTTATATTTTTTAGAGCCTCTATTTCTCCATTTTTGGCCTGATATGTCTTACTAATATTTTCTAGTCTTAATACTTGCTTCATACTTTTCCTCCTACTATATTTATAATATATTCAAATTTATGTAGAATTGTGTCATTGTCATTTTATAAATTGTAATTTGTAGGACGATTCTAGGGACTGTCCCTGGAAATTCCCTCATGCAAATTACAATTTATAGTTTTAACCTTGTATAATATATATTTATGTAATATAATTTAGGAAGATTTTTATTTATATAAAGGAGGAAGAAATGGAAAGAAATATTGATGTAGCAATAATTATGGGAAGTGATTCTGATTTACCTATAATGAAAGATAGTGCGATTTTTTTAGATAGTATGGGAATTTCTTATGAAATAAAAATTTTATCTGTTCATAGATGCCCAGATGAAGCAATTGATTATGCAAAAAGTCTTAAAGAAAGAAATGTTAAAGCAATTATTGCAGGTGCTGGAGGAGCTGCTCACTTACCAGGAATATTTGCAGCAGTAAATACATGCCCAGTAATTGGCGTACCAATCCATTCAAAAACTTTAAGCGGTGTAGATTCACTTTACTCAATTGTACAAATGCCTTCAGGTATTCCTGTTGCAACAGTAGCAATAAATGGAGCCAAAAATGCTGCAATTTTAGCAACTCAAATAATAGCAACTTCAAATATAGATATTCAAAATAAAATGGTAGATTATAAATCTTCTTTAAAAGATGCAGTTATGAAAAAAGATTCTAAACTTCAGAAAGTTGGATATGAAAATTATTAAAGCGGAAGAAATGGGACAGACCCCTTTTGTCCGGAATACGATTTCCGAACAAAAGGGGTCTGCCCCATTTCTCCCGCTATTGAATTATTACCAGTACATTTTCCAGTTTTGAAAAATCTACTGCCGTTTCTACAATTGCATATCTATCTGTTATATTTTTTGACTCTATTATTTCTGATATTTTACCAATTAAAATACCTTTAGGATAAATCCCTCCTACCCCAGAAGTTTCTATTGTATCCTCTAATACTAAATCTGCATCTGCTGGAATATGCATAAGTTTTAATGTGTTTTGACTTCCGTAATATTCCTTTTGTAACTACACTATCACGTGATGTACTAATAGCACTACTTACACTTGTCCCCGGATCTATTATGGGCTGTACTTTTGCAGTTTTATTTGTTACGGATATTGTATATCCAACTAATCCTTCTGATGTAATTACTGGCATATTTACTTGTACACCAGCATCACTTCCTACGTTTATTACCATAATGTCACTTAAGTTGCTTATATCTTTATTTATTATATATGCCGGAATAGTCTGGTATTCTGTATATTGACTCCTCATATTATTATAGCTTCTTAAAGTTTCATTCTCTGCTTTTATAATTTCTAGTTCTTTTAATTTTTCCTCTAATTTATTATTCTTTTCTATAAGCTTTTTATTTTCTTCCTTTAAATTATTTATGTCTTGAAAAAATACATCATTATTTGATATTTTGTTTTTTAAATATGTAAGACCATTTTGAATAGGCATAACTAATTTGTTGAAAAAACCTTCTGCTTTAGAAAACTTGCTAACATCAAGACTTGTTAATAACACTAGTGTTATTAAGATTAAAGCTGTAATTATTATTCCTATAACTCCTACTTTTCTGTTTTTATACACCTTCATCTAATCCTTTCTTTATATATAAGTAAAATTTATTTTCGTTTTCTTGCATTTATAAGTACGCTTTTTAGTTTTTCTAAATCTTCTAATGTCTTTCCTGTACCTTTTACAACACATTCTAAAGGATTTTCTGCTATATATACTGGCATTCCTGTTATTTGACTAAGTAATTTATCTATGTTTTTTATTAATGCACCTCCACCTGCAAGTACAATACCTTTTTCTACTATATCAGAAGCAAGCTCTGGTGGTGTTTTTTCCAATGTTATTCTTACTATCTCTACAATTTCACTTATCGAATCTCTCATAGCTTCTTGTATTTGTGATGATGTAACTACTATATTTCTTGGAAGTCCATTGCTTAAATCTCTTCCTCTTACTTCTATACTTTTTTCTGTCATTAAAGGAGTAGCACAACCTATTTCCAATTTTATTTCTTCTGCTGTTGTTTCTCCTATTGCTAATCCCATTTCTTTTTTTATATAGTCTATTATATCCTCATCTAATTCATCTCCCGCAACTCTTAGTGAATTACTTATTACTACTCCTCCTAAAGATATAACTGCTACTTCTGTAGTTCCTCCTCCAATATCTACTATTATATTTCCTGTTGGTTCTGCAACATCTAAATTAGCACCTATAGCTGCTGCCATTGGTTCTTCTATTAAATAAACTTCCCTTGCACCTGCTGCAAGTATTGATTCTTCTACAGCTCTTTCTTCTACTTCTGTAATTCCTGATGGAACACCCACTACCACTCTTGGTCTTCCTGCATTATATCTTTGGCACACCTTTGTTACTATATTTTTTAACATTAGTTTAGTTGCCGTAAAATCAGCAATAACTCCATCTTTTATAGGTCTTACCGCTTTTATTGTTTCCGGTGTTCTTCCGAAGCATTTCCTTTGCTTCAAATCCAGTTGCTAAAATATTACCTGTTCTTCTATCCATTGCTACAACAGATGGTTCCTTTAAAACAACTCCTTTTCCTTTGATTGTTACTAATGTATTTGCTGTTCCTAAATCAATCCCTATATCTTTTGACTTTAAACTAAATAACTTCATTTTGTTCCACTTTTCCTTTCCATAAAATACTTTCATATGTTCCATCACCTATTACAACATGATCTAAAAGTTCAATTCCCATTATATCTGCACATTCGTATATTCTATCTGTAACTCTAAAATCCTCTTTGCTTGGTTTAGCATCACCGGCTTGGATGATTATGAACAAGTATTATCTTTTGTGCTCCTATTTTTATTGCTTCAGCAAGTACTTCTTTTGGAGCTATGCTTGCAAAATTAGTTCCGCCAAATGATATATTTATTATTCTCATAACTATATTTTTATTATTAAGAATAATTACTTTTGCTATTTCTCTTTTTTCATATCTTAATTCTGGCATCAAAAGATTTGCAACATCTTTAGTATTTTTTATTTTTATCTTTTTTTTATCTATTGGTCTTGATATTCTTTTTGTAAGTTCTCCTATCGCCTTTAATTGAATTGCTTTTACTCTACCAATTCCTTTTATTTTTATAAATTCTTCTATAGATATATCACATAAAAATCTTAAATTCTCTTTATCTGTTGTATTATTTAATTTTAAAATTTTTTGTGCAATACTTACAGAATTTTCATCTTTTGTTCCTGTTTTTATTATTATTGCCAAAAGTTCTGCATTAGATAACATTTCTGGTCCATATAATTCTAATTTTTCATAAGGTCTTTCTGATATTGGGAGCTCCTTTATTTTTAATTTCATAGTATCTTCCTTTCAAAATGATTTAGCACCCAATTAGTTATTGTATAAATCAGCCTTTGCTGACTCGTGGGACAGTAAAGATTATTCCCTACTTTTTACACTTTTTTGTAAATAAATATTGCTAAAACCATACCTATAATACTTGCAATATTTATTTTAAGCATTAGTCCAAATGTTATTGTAATAACTCTTAAATTCAACTCAATAGGAGCTGCTAATCCAAAGTCTTGCCCATATGATAGCCATTCTAACCAATCTACTTTTAAAGCAATTTCTCCAAGTAATCCCCCAATTACTAGTCCTGATAATAAAAATACTACTAATATCCATACATTTTTTTCTTTTGTTGCCATTTTTATTCCTCCTATTTTTTCTTATACATTATATATTCTGTTAGTTAATTTTTCAAGTTATTTAAAATATTTATGCTTATATTTTTATAAATTGTAATTTGTAGGACGATTCTAGGGACTGTCCCTAAAAAGTAGCAACTTGTTGAGACTTTTTGGGACTGTCCTGAAATTCACGAAAATAGTATCAACATAGAGTTTGTAAAGATTGACGATTCAGGACAGTCCCCTTGTGTCCCTTTGGGACAAAAGAGGGA
>JAZSCD010000131.1:0-11689 GCA_045602745.1 Clostridia bacterium
CTAAATCTAACTGTTATTTTAACTTTATTTCCACCTTCTATAAATTTTCTTGCATTTTTAATTTTAAAATTAAAATCATGTTCTTCTATATTTGGTGTAACTCTTAATTCTTTTAATTCAAAGGTTTTCTGTTTTTTCTTAGATTCTTTTTCTCTTTTAGCTTGTTCAAATTTATATTTCCCATAATTCATTAATTTACAAACAGGGTTTTCTGGATTTGAAGACACTAAAACTAAATCCAAATTTTTTTCCATTGCCATATCTATAGCATTATGTGTAAGCATTTTTCCTAATTTATTGCCTTCTTCATCAATTACTTGAACTTCTTTGAATCTAATTTGCTCATTGATTAGTTGGTCTTGCTTTATATTAATTCACCTCCAAACAAATGAAAATCTTTGTTTTTGTATATTCGGTCGGTCAGAAACGTCCGCCCCTACCTATTGTTTTTAGCCCGTTTCACTTTTTTGTGAAACAAACAAAAAACTTGTTCTTAAAGAACAAGTTAATCCACGTTTTATTTATATTACTGATATATTTTTGTAATTTAAATATTAACCTTTTTCCTATATAGATAAGGTGAGAAGTGGATTCTTCTTCTTTAACTATCTAATAATACATTATTTTTTAAAAAATGTCAAGGTTTTTGTTGACTTTTTTTTATTTATATATTAAAATATTGGGGTACGAATATTGGTAAATTTATATTTTATCCTATTCCCGGTAGTTAAAATATATTCTATTACTAATATATATTTAAAATACAAAATTGAATGGAGGAACATTTTCAATGAATAATACAACATATATGGCTAAAAATAATGAAGTTGAAAGTAAATGGTATATAATAGACGCTAGTCAAAAACCATTAGGTAGAGTAGCTGCAGAAGCAGCAAAATTATTAAGAGGAAAACACAAACCAACATTTACACCAAATCAAGATACAGGTGATCATGTTATTATATTAAATGCAAAAGATGTTATTTTAACAGGAAAAAAATTAGATCAAAAAATTTACAGACATCATTCAGGATATATTGGGGGAATGAAAGAAACATCTGCAAGAGAAATGCTTTCTAAAAATCCAGAAAAAGCAATGATGCTTGCAATAAAAGGAATGCTTCCACATAACAGATTAGGAAGACAAATGATTAATAAAGTAAGAATATATGCAGGTGCAGAGCACGAAAATCAAGCACAAAAGCCTGAAGTTTGGGAGGTAAAATAATATGGCAGCAAAAAAAGAAAAAATAACATTCTATGGTACAGGTAGAAGAAAAAAATCCATAGCAAGAGTAAGATTAGTAAATGGTAATGGAAATATTACTGTAAATAATAAATCTTTAGATGAATTCTTTGGTGTAGAAACACTAAAAGTTATTGTAAAACAACCATTAGTTGCAACAAATTCTTTAGATAAATTTGATGTTATTGCAAAAGTAACAGGTGGTGGAATTAGTGGTCAAGCAGGTGCTGTAAGACATGGTTTAGCAAGAGCATTAGTAGAAGCAAATATCGAATTTAGACCAGCTTTAAAATCTGCAGGATTCCTAACAAGAGATGCTAGAATGAAAGAAAGAAAAAAATACGGACTTAAAAAAGCAAGAAAAGCACCTCAATTCTCTAAGAGATAATATGCTTTTTGCAAAAAATATTCAAACCTCAAAAGTATCAATACTTTTGAGGTTTTTTGTTAGCATTTGGTACTCATCAACTATATATTTCATAATTAGCTTTTTTGATATAACCCTTATTATTAACATTAATTAATCGTCAGCTAGTTCTTTTTCTCCTTTTCGTATAAACTTATTATTTTTATATTGATTATCTACACTTTGTTCCTTCCTTGTTTTTTTAAAATTCTTTGCTTTTTCCTGCAATTCTTTAATAAAACTATTTCTTCCTTTTTCTTTTTCTAAATCCTTTTGTATTATATTTTTTGAAGAAGTTATTGATTTAGTAACAAAATATCCTAATTTACTATAAAGCCTAAATAGATTATATGTTATTTCAGCTTCTATATACCTGCTTCCTATTTTTTTTGAATAGTTTTCTGCTTCTTCTATTAATCTTTTAGCGATACCCATATTCCTGTATTTTTCCTCTACAAATAATCCTTGAATATAGGAACTATTATTAATTCTAGATGATTGTAACATTATATAACCAATTATCTGTCCTTCACTTCCATCATTATTTATTAAACAAGCTATGTAGGCATTATATAATTTTTCTTGATTAAATATCTTATCGTAAAACCAATCTGGATATCCGCCATCCAATGCCATGATTACTTCCATAATAATCTAAAAGTTTTTCATATAAATAATTTATAGATTTTTTATCTTCTTCTTTTATTTGCCTGTATATAATACTTATTTTAATCACTCCCATATTTATTTTATAAATACATTATCATATTTTATATTGACTGTAATATTTAGTATATATTAATATTAATGCTAAATTAACTATATCATAATTTATACAAAAATTAAATAATAATTATAATAACCATATAATATAAAAATACCCCGACCACCACATTGCTGTATTGATCAGGGAATGCACGTTATTCCAGAGGAATTACGTGCCAACAGCCACCTTTTGATGTTTCCATCCATTTGAGACTGCATCCTTCTTCAGCTACCATTTTATGCGTAGCTTCTGAAAACTCGTATTTACGCTCCCGATATTCGAGTATTGGCATACAAGTAAATCTGCATTCCTTCAAAGATTTAATGGCTGCTTTGACGATATCTTTTTCCATCGCCGTTTCCTCCTGGCAATTGCCATAATATTTTAAACCGCCTTAACCAAAGTAGTATTTGCGAGGTTAAGTGTAGTTTAACTTGTATATTATACCACATATTACATGAAAAAGGAAGATTTAAAACTTCCTTTTTATGTAATATCTATATTTTTATTAATAATTTTCTGCTTTTATTTCAAAGTGTGCTTTTGGATGTGCACATACTGGGCAAACTTCTGGAGCTTCTTTTCCAATATGAATATGTCCACAATTTCTACATTTCCATATTTTTTCTCCATCTCTACTAAACACTAATCCATTTTCTACATTTTCTAATAATTTCATATATCTTTCTTCATGTTCTTTTTCTACTTTTGCAACACCTTCGAATAAATCTGCTATATGGTCAAATCCTTCTTCTCTAGCTTCTTTTGCCATTCTATCATACATATCTGTCCATTCATAATTTTCTCCTTCTGCTGCTGCTTTTAAGTTTTCTGCAGTTGTTCCAATTCCCCCATGTAATAATTTAAACCACATCTTAGCATGTTCTTTTTCGTTATCAGCTGTTTCTTGGAATATTGCTGCAATTTGCTCATATCCTTCTTTTTTTGCTTTACTTGCAAAATATGTATATTTATTTCTTGCTTGTGATTCACCAGCAAATGCCTCCATTAAATTTTTTTCTGTTTTTGTTCCTCTTAAATCTGCCATTTTTTACCTCCTAAAATTTATTTGTTATTTCCTCATATTTATATCATAATAGTATTATTTTATCAAGATTTAATTTTATAATTATTATTGTATTACTTCTGTTACATCATCTTGTTTCATTCCTTCTAAGTTATAATAGCTTTGTGGTACTTCACCTACAATTATAGTTTCTACTAATAAAATCTGATTTACTATTTCTTCATCTATTGTTTTATATGTACTTACTATACTAACCTTACAACTCAATTCTAAATATATCCTATATACTGTCTGGTTAATCCCCTTTGATTCAAACTCATTTTTTATTTCTGTTAAAATATTTCCCGTAGGAATTACTTGTATATTTATATTTGGTCCGTATTCCTGTTAAATATTTAATTCCTGTTATAGCACCAATTGGTATTTGTATTTCTTCGTTTTCTAATTCTTTAAACTGTTTTTCGGCTTCTAATGCTATATCTGATGCAATTTTATTTATAACTACTACATCTGTTTTTAAAAACCTTTCTCCCCCTTTTTCTTCTATAGTTACTATATTTTTATAATCCATATTATCTAATATAATGTTTGATGCATTATTGACTATGGATGTACCTAAAGTTCTAGCTTTTTCTATGCATAATTCTTCAAATATGGGATTAAGACATGAAAAAAAATTATAAAAAGTATAAATAGTTATTAATAATATAACAAAAATGCTAAAAATTTTTTTAGCATTTTTCTTCTTTGTATAACCCCATTTCGTCTTAGAAATTTTTATTCTTCTTCTTGAATAAATAGTATCCATTTTATTATACCGCTATATTTCTATTTACAAATCTTGGAATATATAACTGCTGTCCTTCATATATTTTATTTTCACCTTCAATATTATTTACTCTTGCTATATCCTCCATAGTACTTTTAAATTTTTTTGCAATTTTCCATAAGCTATCTCCTGGCTTTACAAAATATATTACCATACTATACATATTTTTTTCACTACTTTCTTCAATTGCTATTTCATCTATTATACTCATTTTTTCATTTCTACTAACACTAATATTAAATTCCATTTCTATATTTGCACTTATATTTCCTCCATTTACTATAAAATTGTCTCTTTTTATGTCTATTACAGTATCTACACTAGATTTTTCTTTTGCATTTTCACAATTTGTTTGAAAATTAAATGGTATTTGCACATTTCTAGCATCTACTCCATTACCACTTTCAAAAATAATCTCTAAATCTATTTCTCCTTCATACATAATTTTTCCATTTCTAATTGTTACATTTTGTATGTTTGGAATTGTTTGTACATTATATATTTCATTATCTCCAACTTCCGAAATTGTAATTTGTTCATTTATATTATATATTTCTTTAATATTTGTCTTATTTTGCATTGTAAGTATTTCATTTTTTTTAAATCTTAAATCTGATGATACACTATACAAATCTTCTATTAAATTAATATTTATTGCTTCATACGAAAAACATGTTATTTCTATTTCAGCTTCTACATATATAGAATGAGAATCTGCATTATTAGGTTTTATTATAAAATTTTTTATCTTATAATCTATGTCGCAAATATTATTATCACTAATATTTTCTATATCTATAAATCCCATTATTGGAATTCTAGCACTAATATTTTTTATTCTATTATCTTCTGTTAAATACATAATTGAAATTTCTAATTCTGCTTTTGCTAAAACTTTATTATAACTTAACTTTGTATCTCTATCTACAATTTTAATTGATGCTTTCATAATCTCTGCTAACTCATCTGTAGTATCTATACTTATTGTATCTTTTGCATAAACTTTAGCATTCCCCTCTCCTGTTAAAGAATTAAATTCCTTTTTAGTATTTAGCATTTGAATATCTTCTAAATTGTTAATATTAGATACTATTTGTACATTTTCCTTTGAATAAACTTCTACTTCCGCTTCTAACATAACTTTTACATTTAGTTTTCTTCCATTTAAAATTCTTGTTTCAATTTTCTTTATACTTACTTTTTCATTTACCTCCATATAAGACATACAATTTTCTATATCTATCATACCTGTAAAATCAATAATTGTATTTAAACTTCGTACAGTATCTTCTTTACTATCCGCTAAATATATAATATATGTATTAATACTTCCATCAAGTCTTATTTTTCCATCCATTACTTCTTTTTTATATATACATGGTATCCCACTATTACTAATTATACTTAACACATCTGGTTTAATATCATTTACTATAATATCTCCTTCTACTATAATTTCTTGTTTCTTTTGTCCAACTTTTTTGTTTATGCATACACTTTCTTTTTCTGTTTCTAGTAGCATATAAAAACCTCCTTAAAAATTTAATAATATATATTATATTTAAAAGGACAAAAAAAATTCCTAAAATTAGGAATTTTTTTAAGCTTATATATTTTTTACTTTTGTAATGGTGGTATTAATGGACAATACCCCTCTCCATCAAATACTGAAACCTCTAAATCTCTTGTAAGTATATCTGTATATCTGTAGCTAACATTAGTATCATGTTCTTCGTATTTTACTACAAAAATATTTGGATATGTTTCTTTTATAACTGCTTGTTCTTCAAAAGGTTTATTTCTCCCTAGTGATCCTTTTACAATTATCTTTTGTCCTATTTTTTCGCCTATTTCATTTTTTATGCTAGAAATATCATTTTTGTAAATCATAAACCTCACGCACCTTCATATTTAAGATGTCGTTATTATAACATTCTATGTGAAAAATGTCAAAAAACATCTTTTTAAATTTTCGTGCTGTTATCATTGTGGCTGTAGGATTACGCGTCTTTTTTCTATCTTTTATTACAATTGTGTTACATTATCATTGCATAAATATTACTACCCAACTATTCGACTTTTTCCTCTTGCCCCAATTCCACTAACTCCTCTTGAACCTTCTTTTATTTCCCTTGCAATTTCCATACTACTTACAAATTTATAATTTTCTGTTATAGCAATTTTTTCTGCAACTATTAATGGATCTACAAAATCAATAAGAATTCTTCCTGGAGATGAAGCAAAATCTGCCCCTGATGATATTATTCCTTCATAAAAACTTTGACATGCTCCAGCAAATATTACTAATTTATCTGAATTCTTCCCCCATGTTCTTGCCATTTTTACAGTATTTATAAAATGCCTTGAGTTCCTATAATTGTATATATTATTGTAATTACTTCCTCTTTTAAACATTGCATCATGACCAGTTATTATTAATATATCTGGATTATATTTATTAAGAAGTGGTATAACTACCTTTGATTGTTTATTTTCTGCTATATTTTTAACTATAGCATTAAGCCCAATTTTATTATAATATCTACTAGATTTTTCACTATATTTTCTATCTCCATCTAAATGTAAAATCTTTCCTGTATAAATCCTCTGCCTTATTTGCTTTTTTATTTTACTGTTTTCAATTCTTTGTTCTAATTCAATATCAGATAATTTTATACTATTAATAATTTCATCTTTGCTAATTATCTCTAAATCTTCTGTTGGGCTATCTGCTACTACCCTTATATTTAATCCTTTAAGTATTGCAGATTCGTTATTCAATCTACTTTTTAATATCTTATCTACAATAAAAAAAACATCTTTTCCATAAGATTTTCTACCTACAATATCTCCTTTTTTTATTTTCATAACTATCACTCCAAAATAATGTGATAGTATATTCTATGTCGAAGTTTGTAAATTTGTGAAAAAGTGTCCCAAATGGAATGTTTCTAAATGGGACACTTTTTTATTTTCTATCCTGCTTTGTCTTTGCTATATTTAAGCTTAGTTGCCTTTCCTCCTCTTATATGTCTTTCGGCCTTGTTTTCATCTAAAATTTTTCTAACTTCTACTGCCAGTGTTTTATTTATATGTATTAATCTTTCGCTTACATCTTTGTGTACCGTACTCTTGGAAATTCCAAATTTTTTAGCTGCTCCTCTTACTGTATCTTTTGAATCTATAATATACTGTGCTAAGCTTACTGCACGTTCTTCTATTGATATATTTCTCATAAAGCAAAACCTCCACTTTAGAATACATTTGTTTAATTCTATTCGTGTGGAGGTTGTATTAGAACGTAGATTTATTTTAATAATTTCTTTCTACTTTATGTTTTTATAATAAAATTTCAAAAAACTAATAAAAAACTACTCCTATTTTTTAGGAATAGTTTTTTAATTAATTTAATTCTCTTCTAAAAATTTTTCAAAATCTTCTATTGTTAACTCTTCTGGATTTTCATACTTTTCTCTTGTATAATCTCCAGTACCATTGCTTATTATTTGGAAAAATTCTATCAATTCTGCTGGACTTAAATGTTCCTTTAATATTTTAAACCCTTTCTCTCTAACTCTTTCTAATTCTCTTAATGTTTCTCCCATTTAAATCACCTCCATAATAAATTCTATTGGATTTATTACCTTAATTTTTAAATTTGCTCTTTTCGACGCATTTATTAATAGTCTATCTGTCGTAATAAAATAATCAACATTATTACTTTCAGCATATGCAATATGCAATGAATCCATATTTTTTATATTATACTTTCTTATTTCGTATGCTCTTTTTATAATATTATCTGAAGATTTTATATTAATTAAATTTAATTTATTATAGACCTCTAGGACTTTTGCTTTTTTTATTGGTTCTCTAATATTTTTCATTTCAAAGGCTAAAGCTTCACTTGTATAAATTTCAAATTCATTATTGCAATATTTATTAATAATTACTTTTATTGCTTGTGCCTCTAAATTATTTTTTTCTTGTGTTAAATCATCAAATGGTCTATTATAACAACAATTATCTAAATATAATTTTAACATTAAACTAACCTCTCTTTCTATTATACAACATTTTGGTAAATTTATCTATATTTAAAGAAAAATTAACTAAAATTAAAGAAAAATTTAACTAAAATTATTAGTTACCCATTCGTAACCTTGTGCATCTTTATACGCATCTTTATGTCTATCTTGCTAAGATAAATTTGTACTTCATATTAGCAAAATATACTTTCCATTTTTTATTTTTCCTAATATATTTATTGCCACTTTTCGCATGTTTTTTTGAATGCTTTTTGCCACTTTTTGCACTTTTTTCTATTTTTTTCGCCATTCATTATTTTTGAGCTAGAACAAATCTCGCTTTGTGAAACCTCTTATCTGATTTTTGCTCCTCATTAACTAAAAAACTACAAGTGGAATTATCCCATATATACAAAAAAAATATAGTATGCTATAATAATCATAATTTAGAGGAGGCTTACAAATAATGAAAACAAATTATTTAGTTATTGATGATAAAACAAAATTAGCATATTATTCTGAATATATTAATGGTTCCAAGACAGGATTAATTATAATACATGGACTTGCAGAACATAAAGGAAGATATGAAGATTTTATTAAACAACTTTTAAAAAATAATATTTCTGTTTTTGCAATTGATTTACGAGGACATGGTGAGAGTTCTGGTCAACGAGGCGATATAAAAGACTTCTCAAATTACTTAACTGATCTACATTATTTTGTAAGCTATATAAAAGAAAAATATCCAAATTTAAAATTAGCAATTTTCGGACATTCTTTTGGAGGACAAATAGCTAGTGCTTATGTTTCTACATATAATACTGTTGATTTATTGATTTTATCGAGTCCTCTACTAGAAGCACCTTCAAAATCAAAATTATTCAACATTATTCCTTATAAAATATTAGGTTTTATAAAAATAAAGAAAAGACATAGTGAAAGTAAAGAAATGCTAGAATATAGTAAAAATGATGATTTGGCCTGTCATCATTTCACATTGAGATTAGTTGGAATTATGTTTAAACAGGGAATAGATTATATTACAGATAAATTTAAATATATAAAGTTGCCAGTTCTCTTACTTGGTGGAAAATTAGATCCGCTTATTGAATGTGAAAATCTGCCATTAATATTAGAGAAATTTGGAAGCAATGATAAAACAATTAAAATATATGATAAAGTAAAACATCGTATTGTTCAGAATGATTATAAAGATAAGATTATACAAGAAATAATAGAATGGATTAATATACATTCTTGATAAATTTTTAAAGCAAAACCTCCACTTTAGAATACATTTGTTTAATTGTATTCTGGTGGAGGCTCACTTATGATTAGTTTATTACATTATCTATTAAGTATAAGTTTTGTTAATTCAACTGGTTCAACTATTTTTCCATCTTTATAAACTCTCATGTTTCCAGATGCGATTTCGTCTATAAGAATTACTTCGTTATTGTTATAACCAAATTCAAATTTAATATCCCATAAATCAAGTCCGATTGATTTTAAATCATCTGCAACTATTTTTGTAATTTTTAATGTTTGTTCTTTCATGCTTTCAAACATTTCTGGTGTCATAACTCCAAGTGCTGCAAGTCCTTCTTTAGTTACTAGTGGATCACCTTTTTCATCATTTTTAAATGTACATTCAACATATCCACCTTCTAAGGCTGTACCATCTTCTATATATTCTCCATATCTACGTACAAAGCTACCTGTTGCAACAAGACGGCATATAACTTCTAATCCATGTCCAAATACAGTAGCTGGTAATACTTCCATAGTAGCTTCATCAATATTTGCTCCTACATAATGTGTTTTTATTCCAGCTTCCTTAAGAAGTTCAAAATAACGTATAGATGTTTCTAAGTTAGCCTTTCCAATACCTTCTATAGTAAGACCTACACTATTTTCTCCTGGATCAAATACTCCATCTTTTCCTGTACAATCATCTTTAAATTTTAACATTACATTTCCATTTTCTAATGAATAAACATCTTTTGTTTTACCTTCATAAATTTTTTTCATAAGATACGACATTCCTTTCTTTTCTTAATTTTGACTATATTTTATCACTTTATTTTTATTTTGAATACATTTTTTGTAAAAAAAATAATTTTTTTTGATTTTTTGGGCATAATAATAACTATTTAAGCTGTTGCACACTCTTAAGAATTGTGATATATTATTGGAGAATTATTTTGTGAGGTGACTTTATATGGAGATTATAAAGAATTTATTTTTAGATATGGATAGCTACATTAATAAAGAAGTTACTGTAGAAGGTTGGGTAAAAACTGTTAGAGATTCTAAAACATTCGGATTTATAGAATTAAATGATGGTAGCTATTTTAAAAATATTCAAATTGTTTTTGATGATACTTTAGATAATTTTGCAGAAATTTGTAAATTACCACTTAGTTCATCAATAGAAGTTACTGGTACTTTTATTAAAACAGAAGGAGCAAAACAACCTTTTGAAATAAAAGCTACTAAAATAACATTAGAATATGCATCTAATTTAGATTATCCTCTTCAAAAAAAGAGACATACTTTTGAATATTTAAGAACAATATCTCATTTAAGACCTAGAACAAATACTTTCAATGCAGTATTTAGAGTACGCAGCGTTTTATCTTATGCAATACACAAATTCTTTCAAGAAAGAGGATTTGTATATGTTCATACACCAATAATTACTTCTAGTGATTGCGAAGGTGCAGGAGAAATGTTTAATGTAAGTACATTAGATATTAACAATTTACCAAAAACAGAAGATGGACAAGTTGATTATTCTAAAGACTTTTTTGGAAAACCAGCACATCTTACAGTTAGTGGTCAATTAAATGTTGAAACTTATGCTTTTGCTTTTAGAAATGTTTATACATTTGGTCCTACTTTTAGATCAGAAAATTCTAACACAGTAAAACATGCTTCTGAATTTTGGATGATAGAACCTGAAATTTGTTTTGCAGATTTAAAAGATGATATGGATTTAGCTGAAGATATGATTAAATACATTATCAAATACGTTATGGATAATTGTCCAGAAGAAATGAATTTCTTTAATTCTTTTATAGATAAAGGGTTATTTGATAAATTAAACAATGTAATAAATTCTGATTTTGCAAGAATAACATACACAGATGCAATTAAAGAATTAGAAAAAAATAATGCTAATTTTGAATTTCCTGTACATTGGGGTTCAGACTTACAAACAGAACACGAAAGATACTTATGCGAAGTATTATTTAAAAAACCTGTATTTGTAACAGATTATCCAGCTGAAATAAAAGCTTTCTATATGAAACAAAATCCAGATGGAAAGACAGTTGCAGCTGCTGACTTATTAGCTCCAAGTCGGATCGTAGCCTTGTCGTT
>JAZSCD010000132.1:0-11168 GCA_045602745.1 Clostridia bacterium
CCAAAGGGATACAAGGGGACTGTCCTGAATCGTCAATCTTTACAAACTCTATGTTGATACTATTTTCGTGAATTTCAGGACAGTCCCAAAAACTCTCAACAAGTTGCTACTTTTTAGGGACAGTCCCTAGAATTTCACTCACATAAATTACAATTTTATTTATATTTTTTCCAACTTTGTTAATACTATAATTGGTGATTAAATATATGAACAAATCTTATTGGGTCCAAAGTACCCCAAAAACTGATTATCCTACTTTATCAAAAAATATTAATACTGATGTTTTAATTATTGGTGGAGGAATTACTGGAATTGTTACTGCATATATGCTTTCTGAATCTGGCTTAAACGTTACAATTGTTGAAGCAAATAAAATGGCAATGGGCGTAACAGCTAATACTACTGCCAAAATAACTAGTCAACACGGTCTTTTATATGACTATTTATTAAATTCTTTTGGATTTGATACTGCAAAAGGATATTTAGATTCAAATGAAGAAGCAATTAAAACTATTAAAAATATAATAAGAAAAGAAAATATTAACTGTGACTTGATATCTCAAGATGCCTATGTTTATACTTGCCAAAAATCTAACACTCAAAAAATTGTAGATGAAGTATCTGCAGTTACTTCACTTGGTTTAAAAGCAGAATATGTTACAGAATGTCCTCTTCCGTTTCCAATCAAGGCAGGAATAAAATTTCCAAACCAAGCCCAGTTTCACCCTAGAAAATATCTCCTTTCTTTATTGGCAGTTATTGAAAATAGAAACGTAAATCTATTTGAAAATTCTAAAGTTACCAATATAAAACATAACAGCCATAAATACGAGGTGTCCGTAGGAGAATTCAAGATATCCACAACCCATTTGATATTATCCACACACTATCCTATTAAAAATTTTCCTGGCATGTATTTTATAAAAATGTATCAAGATACATCTTATGCCATTGGCCTAGAATTAGAAGAAGATGTTTTTGATGGAATGTATATTTCATGCGACACTCCTACTACATCATTTAGAAATACTCCCCTTGATAATGGAAAAAAATTATTAATTGTTGGGGGGCGGAGGTCACAAAACAGGAGATACAAATGTAGATATTGAAAGTAGTTATATAAATTTAGAAAATTATATAAAATCAATTTATCCAAAATCTAAAATTAAATATAAATGGATGACCGAAGATTGTATTAGTTTAGATAAAATTCCATATATAGGCGAATTTTCTAAATTTCTTCCTAATATGTATGTTGCTACAGGCTATAAAAAATGGGGAATGACCACTTCACATGTTGCAGCTAAAATAATTTCAGATAAAATTTTAAATAAAAGTAACCCTTATGAAAAAGTTTATACTGCAACCAGATTGCAACCTATAAAAAATAGTAAAGAATTTGGAAATATGCTTAAACAATCTGCATATTCTTTAGCTATTGATAAATTATCTTCTCCAATAATATCTTATACAGAATTAGAAAATGATAGTGGAGGAGTTGTTGATTATAAAGGAAAAAAACTTGGAATATATAAAGACAAAAGTGGCAAAATGCACGCAGTAGTTCCATACTGCAAGCATTTAGGATGCGAACTTTCTTGGAACAACTTAGAAAAAACTTGGGATTGTCCTTGTCATGGTTCAAGATATGATTATACTGGAAAAATAATAACTGCACCTACTACAGAAACTTTAGATACTGTTAATTTAGAATAAAAATTTTCCTTTTTCGGACGGGCCTTTTTTTGTTTTTTTTAAAAAAAACTAAAAAAAAACCCGCCAAAAAAAAGAAAATTTTTTTAAATCTCTTGAATAATAGTGAAAATCGAGCTATAATATACAAGTATCTTAATTTCGCGTCTGTAGCTCAGTTGGATAGAGCGTTTGGCTACGAACCAAAAGGTCGGGGGTTCGAATCCCTCCAGTCGCACCAAAAAATGAAACCATGTGTGTGGTTTCATTTTTTCTTTATTTTTTATGCATCAGCTATACATTTTACAACATATCTCTTTGACTTGCTATTTGTACAAGTTATTAATGTTAAACTACTTCATTATATCTATTATTTCTTTATTTCCATCTTTTTTGCTAATTAAATATATTACAATTGCTGCTATTACAAATGTTATTCCATATATTATTAAACTTAATTTCCAATTTCCTTTTGATATGTTTGCTCCCACCATCGTAGATGTAATTACTGACGGAAATCTTACAAGTGTTGAAATTAATATAAATCTTAATGGCTTTATTGGAAGTAATCCCCCTATATACACAATTAAATCTTTGGGAGTTGCTGGTAAAAAGAATAGTATAAATAAAACTATATTTAAATTTCTTGATTTTTTTAGCATTTTACTCTTCATTATTTTATCAACTTTTTCTCTTTCAAAAAAATTATATAAATATTTTTTCCCTAATTTTCTAACTGTGAAAAATATAATAGTTGTAGTTATAAATACAGATACAGTTACAAATAATGCTCCTCCCCATACACCGTAGCACATTCCTGCTAAGACTTCAAATGGTTCTCCTGGCAGTATTACCAATAATATCTGTAATATTTGTAACCCAAGCAATAATAATATACCCAAAAAGCCCATATCATTTATTTTATTTTTAAATGCTAATTGCCCTTTTTTTGTTGATAAATCAGTCATTAAAGGTACTAATTTCCATAAAAAAATTGCCAGTCCAATTAGTATTACTACAGTTGATAATATTTTTATTACTTTAATATTTTGTTTTTTCTTCATATAATAACTTCCTCTTTTATTGTAAATTAAGTTTAACATTTTGTACTATAATTGTCAATTTTTATTTGGCAATGCGAAGTGCCAGGTGAGAAGTATGAAATTAAAATAAAGCCTACGAAGTCTATCCTTAAAAGCGCACCTCACACATCCCACATCACACCTCTAAATTACAATTTGTACTATTTTTTACTATCTATATATGATATAATACCATTCTAAGGAGATGAATTATATGAATTTAAATATAGTTTTAGTAGAACCAGAAATACCACAAAACACAGGAAACATTGCAAGAACTTGTGCAGCACTTGGTACAAAACTTCATCTTATAAAACCTTTGGGATTTGAAATATCTGATAAATATTTAAAAAGAGCTGGGCTTGATTATTGGGATAAATTAGAAATAGAAGAACACAACAACTTAAATGATTTTTTAACTACATATCCTCCAGAAAAAAATAATATGTTTTTTGTTACAACAAAAGGAAAATATTGTTATTCCGATATAGATTATTCTAAATTTGATACTGTATTTTTATTATTTGGTAAAGAAACCAAAGGACTGCCTGAAGATTTATTATTAAAATATATTAATAAAGCAATTAGAATTCCGATGAAACCTGGACTTCGTTCTCTTAATTTATCTAATTCTGTTGCTATACTTGCATATGAAGTTTTGAGACAAAATAATTTTAATGAATTAGAAGAATTTAGCAATTATTTTAATTAAATAATCTTCCAATTTTTGCATATTTATTATATAATATTTATATTATAAACAAGGAGGTTTAAAATGGATGTTTTATCTTCAGTTTTTGCATCTTTTGAGTTTAAATCACTTATAAGATTACTTTTAGGTTTTATATTTGCTGGTATAATAGGAGCTGAAAGAGAATCTGTAAATAAACCCGCTGGTTTTAAAACACATTCTTTAATAGGTATTAGTGCTGTTTTAATAATGCTTTGTGGAGAATACTTAAGTAGTATAAATGGAGTTGATGCTTCAAGAATACCTGCTCAACTTCTATCTGGTATTGGATTTATAGGTGCTGGAACAATTTTAAGAGATGGTTTTAATGTAAAAGGATTAACTACTGCTTCTAGTTTATTAGCTGTAACCTGTATAGGTTTAAGCATTGGAGCTGGTTTTTATTTAGGTGGATTTATAGCTACTTCAATTGTTTATCTTATACTTTCACATTCTTCTAATATGTTCGGATCTCTAGATCATTTTTCTAATATTGAACTAAACCTTACTATAGAGAATTCTGAAAGTACCTTACCTAATATTCAAAAGATATTAGATAAATATGATATAACAATTAAAAAAATTAAAAACATTAAAAATACCAAGAAAAATAATAATAAAAAAAATATTCAACTAATTTTTAGATATCATAGAGATATAAAACTTAACTCTGTATTAACAGAAATTTCTGCATTAGAAAATGTAGTTGTTTTAGAAGAAGGATAGAGAATTTCTCTATCCTGTTTTACTTAATATATCCTTTTTCATTTTATTCATTATTTTTTTCTCTATCCTTGATATATAACTTTGTGAAATTCCGAAGCATATCAGCTACTTCTTTTTGTGTTTTTTCTCTGCCGCTAATAAATCCAAATCTAAGTTCCATTATATTCTTTTCTCTATTACTTAATTTTTCTATGGATGCTTTTAATAAAACTTTATCTACTTCATCTTCAATTGCTCTTGATGTTATATCTGGTTCTGTTCCAAGTATATCCGATAAAAGCAACTCATTTCCATCTCCATCTTGATTTAATGGTTCATCTATCGATATTTCTCCTTTTATTTTGTTGTTTCTTCTCAAATACATAAGTATTTCATTTTCAATACATCTTGAAGCATATGTTGCAAGTTTAATATTTTTTCCTTTGTTAAAAGTATTAATGGCCTTCATTAATCCAATAGTACCTATAGATACTAAGTCTTCTATTCCAACTCCTGTATTTTCAAATTTTTTTGCAATATATACTACCAATCTTAAATTTCTTTCAACCAGTACTTGCCTAGCTTCCATATCATTATTCACTAACCTATTTAAAAACTCCTCTTCTTCCTTTATATCCAAAGGAGGCGGAAGAGTTTGGCTCCCCGCTATATAGTATATTGGAAACTCTTCTATTTCCTCATTATTTAAATATTTAACATATATTGTATTAATTTTAGATTTTAATATCTCAAATATATTCATAACCTTTCCTCCTTCAAAATTCACAGAATGATTTTTGTACTATTCACTCTTCACTATTAACTCTTCATTTTTCATTATTACACTAGCTATTCATATAACCTATACACTAATTTTCATATCTTCCATTGCATCCAGCAACTCTATTCCTACCAAAGCACTATATTTGCCATCTTTGCTTAAAATTCCATTGTAAATTCCTATTATTATATTATCTGTAATAATTGTGTTTTCTCCGGTTTGTAATAAAACTTTATCTGCTTTAACTCCTAAAAGTATTCCATTTTCTTTCCCGAAGCGAACTAAATGGAATTAACCTTACTTTTGATATATATTCTCTTAAATCCACGTCTTCTCCATTTATAATCTTGTCAATATTGTCTAAAATATAATTTGGTACTAATCCCAATAATGCTTGTTTTTCAACAACTACAACAGGTGTTTTTGTTATTGGCTCTTTTAAAAAATTTCCTGTATCTATAATTGCTTTTATATTTACAAACTTTCCATTTATATGTATTTTTACTAAACAAAACATATCTTTTTTAGTAAATTTACCTTTTATATTTCTAAATGCAGTTGTAATTATAATAAACCCGAACCATTCCTCCTACTAAAACTATTTTTATTGGATATGTTCCTATTAATACACCGTTTTTCCATTAATATATTTTGAGGACTTATGAAATATAAAAGTGCAAACGCTACTCCTCCAAATGTAAATGACGTTAAATAAAAAATTATTAACTGCTTAAAAAAGCTTTTTGCGTTTTTAGGATTAAATGCAACATATATCATGCCAATTGATAACATTATTTTTAAAAAAATATTTGAATATATTTGTAAAATAGACATGTACGAGATAACTGCATATATGCTACCAATTGAACTTGATAAGAATGTTCTTATTAATTTTATTGGAGCTTTAATTATTATTCCCGTTGCATACAAAATAATATAATTCATAAACAAATTCTCTAGGAAAATAATATCAATATATAATGTCAATGATTCACCTCGGTTTCTTATATTTATTTAATTTGATTAGTGAAATGAATTGTAATTTGTGTGAGTGAAATTCTAGGGACTGTCCCTAAAAATTATCAATTTATTGAGAATTTTTGGGACTGTCCTGAAATTCACGAAAATAGTATCAACATAGAGTTTGTAAAGATTGACAATTCAGGACAGTCCCCTTATGTCCCTTTGGGACAAAAGAGGGACAGTCCCTAGAATCGTCCTACAAATTACAATTTCTACTAATGAATCTCTCTTCGTATAAAACATTGTACAACACCTTTTACAAATAATCTGTCATTTCTTGAACACGAAAAAAAGAAATAATCTACTTTTTTAGATTATTTCTTTTTTATTTCTATTTTATTTAATTCTATTTTATTTATTTCCTTTTTTTCTTAAGAAAGAAGGTATGTCTAAATCTCCTTGTGTTTCTCTATTTTCTGCTGGTGTTGGAATAGAATTTATTTTTTTATTTCATGTATTTGTTACTAAATTTTCTACGCCTATGCTAGATATTGCTGGTTCTTTTTCGAATCCTGTTGCAATAACTGTAATTGTTATTTCATCTCCTAATGTTTCGTCTGTAACAACACCAAATATAATATTAGCTTCTGGATCAACACTTCTTTGAATAAGTTCTGCTGCTGTATTTGCTTCTTGTAAACCAAGTTCGTTTCCACCTGTTATATTTATAATAACACCTCTTGCACCTTCTATTGATGTTTCTAATAATGGACTTTGAATTGCTTCTTTTGCAGCATCTTCTGCTCTATTTTCTCCACTTGCTCTACCAACACCCATATGCGCCATTCCTGTATTTAGCATTACAGTTTTAACATCTGCAAAATCTAAGTTAATTAACCCTGGTACTGAAATTAAATCTGATATACCTTGAACACCTTGTCTTAAAACATCATCTGCCATCTTAAATGCTTCTACTATAGATGTTCTTCTGTCTATAATTTGTAATAATTTATCATTTGGTATAACAACTAAGGTATCAACTCTTTCTTTTAAATTTGCAATTCCTTTTTCTGCTTGAGTTAATCTTTTTTTACCTTCAAATGTAAATGGTTTTGTAACAACACCTATTGTTAATATTCCAAGTTCTTTTGCTGCTGCTGCAACTATTGGAGCTGCGCCTGTTCCTGTTCCTCCACCCATTCCAGCTGTAACAAATACCATATCTGCTCCTCTTAACACTTCTGCAATTTCTGCTTTACTTTCTTCTGCGGCAGCTGCTCCAATTTCTGGGTTAGCTCCTGCACCTAATCCTCTTGTTAATTTTTCTCCTATTTGAATTCTTGTACCTGCTTTTGATAATTGAAGAGCTTGTCTATCTGTGTTAATTGCTATAAATTCAACATTTTTTATTCCTGATTCTATCATTCTATTTACAGCATTATTTCCAGCTCCACCAACTCCAATTACTTTTATTGTAGCTGTGCCATCCATCATATAATTATTTTCTTCATATTCTGTATCCATCATTTTGTTTAATCCTCCTTCTTAATTTTGCATTTGGATTTTTGCATTTGGTATTTAGTTTTTTTACCAATCATTATTATTCCAAATATTATATATTTTAAAATTTAAAACTTATTATTTTTACACTTGAAATCTATTTACAAAATTCCAAATGCAAAATACCAATTACTATTATGAATAAAAAAATTCTTTTATCCTTTCCATAACTGTTTTTAGGAAATTATCTTCTGTCTTCGAATCTATACTACTAGAAACAGTTTTCGCATATGGTCTTGCTGCAACATATTTAACTAAAGCATAACTTGACCTAAAATTTGGTTTTATTGTACTTATTAATCTTCCTGTTGAAATCTTTACTGGAATATTTAATGTTATTTTTCCTGCAACATCACTTTTATTTATATTTGTAATTCCTTGCCCTGTTAATATAACATTATTAATATTTGATTTTATTCCCTCATTAGAAATACTTTTATTTATTAATGAAAATATTTCCTCAACTCTTGCTTCAATTACTTCTATTAACTCAGAACTTTTTATAGTTTTTGTTCTTTCTTCTCCTTTATATGTATTCAATATTATATCTGCATCATTATCTATAAAAGATTTTAAAGCAAGTCCATATTGTCTTTTTAATCTGTCAGCTTCTTCTTCTGTTATATTGAATACATATGCAATATCAGAAGTTATATTATCTCCACCTAAAGGAATTGTATTATTATAAATAAATGTTTCTCCTTCAAAAACTCCTATATCTGTATTCCCTGCTCCTATATCTAAAATCATTACATTATCTTTTAATTCATTTTTATCTAGTATTAATTGTCTTTCTGCAAGAACATTTGAAACAATACCATCCAATTCTATATTTGCCCTTTTAAATATACTTGTCAGTTGTTTTACATAAGCTTTTTCCGCTAAAATAACTTGTCCTTTCACTGTAAACGCTGAACTTAAGCTTCCCACTGGGTCATCTACTATTCTGCCATTATCTAATGAAAATTCGTTTGTTATTATATCTATTAAAACTTTATCTTCTGGAATATCTATATCTTTTACTTGCATTATTGCTGATGTTACATCTTTTGTTGATATTCCTGCATATTTATCTTTTGCTTCTTTTACAATACTATTTTGCACAATTGTTATATATTTCCCTGGTATTGTAACATACGCTGAGTGTATCTTTATATTTGCCATCTCTTCTACTTCTGAAATTGCTTTCGAAAGAGCTGCTACTACTTCTTCTTCATCTGTAATTTTTGACTTTTTCATTCCAAAGCACTTACATTCACTTGTTGCAATAAATTCTACTTGGTTAAAATTATTTATCTCTCCTACAACAACATTTACCTTGGAAGTTCCAATGTCAATACCTACAATTATATCACCGATAGCCAAGACAAATTCCTCCATTTAATTACTATATTTTCATTTGTATTAGAATATTATATTTTATAAAAAAAGTCAATAGAAATGTTACAATTTTGTTACGTTTTTGTAATGTTTTTGTAACAAAATAGCCCCTACGTTTTTATATCGTTAGGGCTACTTAGATTACACGATTTCTATTTTTTCTATTGCATAGTCGACGTCCCCGGCGACCCACATTAAATTTAATATCATTGGGCTGTCGAGAACGCCAGCCACTATACCAAGATTCGAGGGACATACCTTTCTCTTAAGTATTCCTTAGTGGTGAGATATGTCCCTCGTTTCTAGGAGTTTTCTCCTTTTAATCTTTCTGCTCTATCTGCTGCTATTAAATTATCTATCATTTCATCTATATTTCCATTTAAAAAGTTTTCCATTTGGTATATACTCATCCCTATTCTATGGTCTGTAATTCTTCCTTGAGGATAATTGTATGTTCTTATTTTTTCGCTTCTATCTCCACTTCCAACTTGAGATTTTCTTTCACTTGCAAGTTCTTCATCTTGTTTTGCTTTTTCTTGTTCATATAATCTTGATTTTAATAGTCTCATTGCATATTCTCTATTTTGAAGTTGTGATCTCTCTGTTTGACATTCAGCAACAATTCCTGTAGGTTCATGTATTAATCTTACTGCAGAAGATGTTTTATTAACATGTTGTCCTCCTGCTCCTGATGCTCTAAATACTTCCATTCTAACATCTGATGGATTTATTTCTATTTCTACATCTTCTACAACTGGTAATACCGCAACAGTTGCGGTAGATGTATGTATTCTTCCACTACTTTCTGTATCTGGAACTCTTTGTACTCTATGCACTCCACTTTCAAATTTTAATCTACTATATGCTCCTTTACCTGTAATCATAAATGTTACTTCTTTATATCCACCAAGCCCAGTTTCATTTTCATTAAGAATATCTATTTTCCAACGTTTACTTTCAGCATACATTGAATACATTCTAAATAAAGTTCCTGCAAATAAAGCAGCCTCGTCTCCTCCTGCTCCACCTCTTATTTCGCATATAATGTTTTTATCATCATCTGGATCTTTAGGAATTAATAAATATTTTAATTCTTCTTCTATTTTTGGAAGTTTTTCTTTACATTCTAAATATTCCATTTCTGCTAATTCTTTTAGTTCTTTATCTTCCATCATTATTTTTGCTTCTTCTAAATTTTCTTTTACTTTTTTATACTCTTTGTATTTTTCAGCTACATCAGATATTAATGCATGTTCTTTCATATATTTTTGCCATTCACTTTGTTTTGCAATAATTTCTGGATCACTAATTTTTTTATTTAATTCCTCATATCTTTTCTCTACGTCTTCTAATTTTTGAAACATAAGTTAATTCTCCTTTTCAAAATTTGTTATACAAATTTTGTACTATTCTTGGGCAGGAACTTTGGCCTACCTCTACAATTCACTAAAATGAACATCTAGTATTATACACAATATTTGTGGATTTTTCAATGTATAGGTGTAAAAAATATTAACATTAAATAAATTGTAACTTGTATGATAAATTTATTTCACAATCTGTAGTGTTCGGGTTCCACCCCCGACCCGATAAAAATTATGTATGTTCGTTTTACGGGCAGGGATGGAACCCTGATCCTACAACGTTTGCAATCAATTTCGTTTTTCAATTTACAACTCAATCAAATTATATTCCATATTTAATTTGTTCATAATTTCTTTTTCTCTATTTGAACATGTAAATATTAGAACTTGGTTTTCTTTATAATTTTCGTAAATATATTTTAATATGTTTTCTAATCTTTCATTATCAAAATATGCAAAAGCTTCATCTAATATAATTGGCATTTTTTCTTTTGATATTTCATTCATTGCAGAAAGCCTTAAAGATAAATATAACTGATCAATAGTTCCTATACTAAGCCTGTTACAATCTATGTATTCACCATTTTCTTTTTCTACTCTTAACCCATATTCACTGTCAAATCTTGTTTTTTTGTATTTACTGCTAGAAATTTTTTCCACCAATAATGATAAATCTTTTGTGAATTTAGGTGTTATTTCGTTCCTCATTTCATTATAAGCTTCTTCTAATGTTTGTTTAGCAATATTTATACTTTTTTCTAAATCTATTAATTCTTGTTTTTGTTCTATGTAATAATTTAATTGTTCCTCACATTCAAATCTATCTTCCAATTTATTATTAATTTCACTCAATTTTATATTTATTGTGTTTAATTCTATTTTTTTATTATTATATTCTAAATTTAATAATT
>JAZSCD010000133.1:0-30579 GCA_045602745.1 Clostridia bacterium
GAGTAGTACAAGGCAAACAAGTAAAAAGTGACGAAATAGTGCGTGGCACATTGAGGACTTTTTATGAAGTTTAACACAGTAATACGAAGTTTTTTGAACGTTTGGAGGTGAATTAATATAAAGCAAGACCAATTAATTAATGAACAAATCAGATTCAAAGAAGTTCAAGTAATTGATGAAGAGGGCAATAAATTAGGAAAAATGCCTACACATAATGCTATAGACATAGCAATGGAAAAAAACTTAGATTTAGTTTTAGTATCTTCAAATCCAGAAAATCCAGTTTGTAAATTAATGAATTATGGAAAATATAAATTTGAACAAGCTAAAAGAGAAAAAGAATCTAAGAAAAAACAAAAAACCTTTGAATTAAAAGAATTAAGAGTTACACCAAATATAGAAGAACATGATTTTAATTTTAAAATTAAAAATGCAAGAAAATTTATAGAAGGTGGAAATAAAGTTAAAATAACAGTTAGATTTAGAGGTAGAGAATTAAACTATGTAAAATTAGGTGAACAAGTATTAAATAAGTTTGCAGAAGAACTTTCTGAAGTAGCAACTTTAGAGAAAAAACCATTACTTGAAGGAAAAAATATGTTTATAATACTAGCACCAAATAATAAATAAAACATATAGGAGGGAAATTTATGCCAAAGTTAAAAACAAATAAAGCTGCTGCTAAAAGATATTCATATACAGCAAGCGGAAAAGTAAAAAGAACATCAGCTAACTCAAGACACAGATTAGCAACAAAAACAAAGAGACAAAAAATGTCAAGAAGAACAGGTGCTTATGCAGATAAAACATGCGAAGCAGGAATTAAGAAAATGTTACCATATGGAAATTAAGGAGGGAAAATAAATGGCAAGAGTAAAAACAGCAAGAATAACAAGAAAAAAACATAAAAAAGTTTTAAAACAAGCAAAAGGATATTTTGGAGCAAAAAGCTATAGATTTAGAAATGCTAATCAAGCAGTTTTAAAATCATTATCATATGCATATGTTGGAAGAAAGGACAAAAAAAGTGATTTCAGAAAATTATGGATCACAAGAATAAATGCTGCAGCAAGAATGAATGGTACAACATATAGCAAATTAATAGCTGGACTAAAAAAAGCAAATGTATCAATAAACAGAAAAATGTTAGCAGATTTAGCTGTAAATGATATGAAAGCATTTGAAGAAATTGCAAATATTGCAAAAAATGCATAAAATTAAAATTATAAAATTGGGATTGAAAATAATTCAATTCCTTTTTTATTGTGCGGAAACATTATATAAATGTAAGATTTAATTGCAAACGTTGTAGGGGCGGGCCTCGTGTCCGCCCGCAAATTACGGAATTTTTTTGGGGCAGACACGAGGACTGTCCCTACACATTTTTAAATAAATTTAAGCTAACAAATTACAACCTATTGTTTCTTCATTTTAGGTTTTGAAATTAAAGATGCAATATATCCAAAGAATACGGCTGCTGCAATTCCGCCAGCAGCTGCGGCAGTACCGCCAGTAAAAGCACCAACTAATCCGTTTTCTTGGACTTTTTGAATTGCCCCTTTTGCAAGTAAATTACCAAATCCAGTCAAAGGCACTGTTGCTCCGGCGCCTGCAAAATTAACTAAATGTTGATATATTCCGAAGACCTCCGTAATATTGCACCTGTTGTTACAAAAATTACAAGTATTCTTGCAGGAGTAAGTTTTGTTTTGTCAATTAAAATTTGCCCAATAACACAAATTAATCCACCAACAATAAAACATCTTAAAAATTGCATCCAATCTAAATTATTAAAAAAATCTTGCATAATATAATCCTTTCTGTATATTTAAATATAGAGTAGCGCGAAGAGATTTCCATTTATATTTTACGAGCGGGTTGCGGGTGGGGACCGATAAGCTTACATAGTGTTATAAAATGAGGTTAAAACGAAATTTTATTACACTATGTGCGAAATTGGGGCGCGCGAGATAAAATACAAATAAATCTCTGGGAGCGAATTTATTTTAATGAGGAATGGGTATAACTCTCCATTTTATCTGTTATAATAAATTTTCCTATCATTTTCGTGAATTTCAGAACAGTCCCAAAAAGTTTCAGACAAGCTGCTACTTTTTAGGGACAGTCCCTGAAAATTCCCTCTCTATCGACACTGCATGTGCAATACCTGGAATAGATTCACCTTGCTGAGCTGATGTAGAATTTGTTAAAGCTCCTGTTGCTACAAGAAGTATTTTATTTAATTTTTTTTGTTTTAATTGATTAAACAAGTAACCAGAAAAAACAGTTGCGCAACAAGCACATCCAGAACCACCAGAATGAGTATCTTGAGTTTTTTTATCAAAGATTATTACACCACAATCATTATAATTGTTTTTTATGTTATACCCCTGAGACTCACATAGTTCTATTGATATTTCTTTTCCGATATAGCCTAAATCTCCAGAAAAAATTCCATCATAATAACTTGGATTTCTGCCAGTATCTTTAAAATGAGTAATTAAAGTATCAACAAATGCAGGTGCCATAGCAGCCCCCATGTTGTTTGCGTCCTTAACTCCCATATCTACGATTTTTCCTGTAGTAATACTTGTTATATAAGGACCTTGACCATTTTTAGAAACTATTGCACTGCCTGCACCCGTAACAGTCCATTGAGAAGTAGGTGGTCTTTGATTACCAAGTTCTAATGGAAATCTAAATTGTTTTTCTGCACTACAAAAATGACTTGATGCGGTAGCAATTATATTTTGTGCTGCACCTCCATCTATAAAAACAGAAGCTAAACTTAAACCTTCTACAAATGTAGAACAAGCTCCAAATATTCCAAAAAAGGGAACACCTAGTTCTCTTAAACCAAAGCTAGAAGAAATACATTGGTTTAACAAATCTCCAGCAAAACAATAATCAATAGTGTTCGCAGAAATTTTTGATTTGATTATACTTGAATTTACAGCTTCTTTAATTATTTTACTTTCAGCTTTTTCCCAAGTTTTTTCTCCCCAAAATTCATCTTCTAAGCATTTATCAAAATACTTTGCTATTGGACCTTCTGATTCTTTAGGCCCAACAATAGAAGCTGTTTCTAAAATAGAAATTGGATTATCAAATTTAACAGTTTGACTACCTAATTTTTGCATGTTAATCTCCTTTCAAAATTTGCACACAAATTATAATTCGGACGAATGGGGACAGACCCCTTTTGTACGTTTTTCGAACAAAAGGGGTCTGTCCCCATTCGTCCGAATTATAATTTATCTTAATAAAATCAAACAATTTTATTATACTAATGTAATACTTTGCGTATTGAAAATTAAATATACAATACCAACTAATATAGAAGCTGAAATTCCGTAAACAAGAACAGGCCCTGCAACTGTAAACATTTTAGCACCTACGCCCATAACATATCCTTCAGATTTATATTCCATTGCAGGAGATACAATTGAATTTGCAAAGCCAGAAATAGGAACAAGGGAGCCAGCTCCAGCAAATTTTCCTATTTTATTAAATAAATTAAGAGCAGTTAGAAAAGCACTTAAAAATATTAAAATAATTGAAGTAATTGTTGCGCTTATTTCATTATCTAAACCTCGATATTTACATATTTCCATAATTAATTGTCCGATACTACAAATTAAACCTCCAATTAAAAAAGCTAAAAAACAATTTTTTAATATTGGAGAATTTGGAGATTTTTGATTAACATAGTTTTGGTATTCTTTTTGCGTATTTATAGATTTCATAAAAATATTCCTTTCCTTACTCTCTGTTTGAGTCGATATCAAAAATAAGTTCAACAGTTGAGTAATATTCTATAATTTTGTTTCCATCTATTTTTGCTTTTTGCTCTAATACAGTAATTGATGAAATATAGTCAATTGTTTTAGAGGCTTCAGCAATAGTTTTATTAATTGCGTCTTTCCAAGATATATTAGAAACGCCAGTTAATTTTAAATGTTTTTGAGCCATTATAAGACCTCCATTCTAAAAAATCTCATAATAAAAAATGAGTTAACTTTATAATTTCCAATAATACTAAAAATATACAAGGTATAAAAAATGAAATATTACAAAAATATTACAATTAAATTACAAATCATTAAAAAATATTGACTTTTTAGTAAAATGCTATAAAATATTTGTGAATAAAAATTCTGAAAACATAAAAAATATTAAAAAATATAAGTATCAATATATATAAATTGTAAATTATATTAAAGAGAAATAAAAAACTAAGGAGAAAATAATGCCAAGTTGTTTAGGAGTATATATAGAGAATAATATAATTAAATATGCTAAAATTTCTAAAGAACGTGATAATACTAGAATAGAATCTTTTGGTATAAAGTTTTATGACAATATAGATGAAACAATTAACCAAATTATAAGTGAAACATATAGTTATAAAACACCTATAGCAGTTAATTTATCTGATGAAAAATATATGTATGCTCAACTATTTAATTTGCTTAATAAAAAAGATTTAGAAAAAGCAGTTGAAACTGAGTTTGATTTTTATTGTAATGAAGTTGGAAAAAACAAAAATGCGTTGGAATATAGGCATTTATTAGTTCCAAATTTAGAAGATAGAGATAAGACAACAAGTTTATATGTATATACAGAAAAATCTAATATTGTATCAAAACTACAATTATTGGATGCGTATAAAGTAACTGAAGTAGTTCCATTGCCATTAAGTATAGTAAATTTAGATAAATTTGCAGATAAAAAAAATAGTGTAATTGTAAATATAGAAAAAAATACTTCTGTGACAACTGTAGTAAATGGACAAATACAAAAAATAGACATAATAGAAAATGGAATGAAAGAAATATTAGACAATATTATGCTAAGAGAAAATTCATATGCCAAAGCATATGAACTATGTAAAAACGCTACAATATATACTACTCAAGGAAGAAATCTTCAAGTAGAAGAAAATGAATACATGGAAGATATTATGCCAGTTCTATATAAAATTGTAGAGAATGTAAAACAAATTATAACTGTAAATCAAATTGAAGTAAATGATATATATATTACAGGACTTGCGGCAGCTATAAATAATATTGATTTATACTTTCAAGAGAATTTTCCGGATAAAAAATGTGAGATACTAGCACCATTTTTTATAAATAAAAACAATATTAAATTAAACATAAAAGATTATATAGAAGTTAATTCTGCAATATCTTTAGCATTGCAAGGTGTAGGAATAGGAACTAAAGAAATTAATTTTAAACACGCAAGTGCTTTTGAAAAATTTTCTAAACAAATAAGTGCAGATTCTAAAATGGCAAATAAAAAAGAAAACACTGAGAATAAAACTTCAAATTCTAATAATAAAATTAAAAATATATTTAGTAGTGCACTTCTAGGATCATTAGATAATATAGAAAAAATGCTAATTAGAACTGCTGTTTCAGCGTTAATATTAATAATAGTGTATATTGTATTTGTAAAAACAATATCAGGTCAAATAAGTAATAAACAAAATGAAGTTAATGAATATATAAAAGATACTAATGAAAAAATAGCTACTGTTACAAAATATACAGCTGCAGTAAATGATAAAACAAGACATTATGAAAGTTTGATTTTAAAAATGGATGAAGCAAGCCAAAAAATTACAGATAGTTATGCAAGAAAAAACATACTACCTAATTTATTAAGAAATATAGAAGTAATTGTACCAAAAGGAGTGCAAATTTTATCAATAAAAAATCCTACATTAAAAAGTGTTAAAATAGAAGCACAAGCAACGGAATATGAACAATTAGGATATTTTATATCAAAAATAAAACTTGATGAGGTTTTATTAAATGTAAAATCAACAGAAAGTATAAAACAAAATGAATATATAAAAATTACTATAGAGGGAGATTTACCTTATTAGAAATAAAGGAGTTTAATGTGAAAAAGATTTTAATAGGAGTAATAATTTTATTATTGTTAATATTAGGATACTTTATGTGCTTTAAAAGTATTTCTATAGGAAAAATTAAAGTTGAAAGTATAAATAACATAAAAGATATGAGTAATACTTTAAATTTAAAACTAGATGAAGCAAATAGAATTTCTGAACAAACATATCCTAAAGAAATTAACAATTTAGAAGATGCTACGAAAAAACTTAATTCTAGTAAAACAGAATACGAGGCTAAATTAGCTTATGCTACATCAAATCAAGACGTTTTTTCAACATATTTAAGAGATTATAAAATAGAGACATTAATGGTAGATTTAGGAAGACATTCAAAACAAAATAATTTAAAAGATTTTAGGCTAGATTTAAAAACTACAAATAGTATAGATGTATATGATTTAAATTTAACTATAGTAGGTACTTACGAATCAGTATACAATTTTATATACAGTATAGAAAACGATGATGATTTATTATTTGAAATAGTAGATTTAGATGTAGAGCCATATATGATAAAAACTACAACAACAATTACGCAAGTAGATACAAATTCATCAACAACTACAACCGATCAACCACATAATTCAAAAGAAACTATAAAATCAGAACCTATAGTTACTACAACTACAAAAGAAAATAATACCTCAACTAATAATATAGGTTTACCAATTAATAAAGATGCAATAACTTCTAATAAAAATGAAGAACAAGAAAATGCAAATACTACTAAAACAGATGTAATATATGATCCTAAAAATGTACAAGCTGAATTTACTATAAAGAATGTTACAGTAAGCTTTGATTAAGGAGGATTTTATGGTAAAAGATATAATTAAAGAATTTATAATAGTAATATTAATACTATTAGTAATAGCTTTACTGCTTGGTATAGTTTTTTATGAATATATACCAATGAATAAAGTTGTACCAAATAAAGTAGAAGCATATACTATTTCTAATGAATTAGAACAAGAATTAGGAAAAGAAATTGTAGAAGATAGTGCAGGTAAAATAACAAAAACATATACAGTAGAAGAATACGAATTAAAAGAATATGAAAAAAATGATGAATATGATAAAGGAAAGAAAAATCCATTTTCTACTGTAGATAAAGGATCTTCTATCGAACCACCTATTGAAAATATAATAGATGATAATCCAAATATTAATACAATAAAATAATAAAAAACTATTGATTTTATGCTAGCAATAATATATTATAATTTTGGTATTATTTATTTTAAATAATATATATACAAATTTAAAAAAGAAGGAGGGAAACAAATGATGAAAGGACAAAAAGGTATAACATTAGTAGCATTAATAATTACTATCATAGTGATGTTAATATTAGTAGCTGTAAGTATTTCTGTTGCTATGGATGGAGGTTTGTTTACAAGAGCTAGAGGTGCATCTAGACAAACAAAACAAGCACAAGTAGCTGAAGCTGTTGCATTAGCAAAAGCAGAATTATTATCAGATTTCTATAGTAAAAAAACAAATGTAGAAAGAACAGTTCCAACAGAAGGCTATATAGAAAATTTAATTCAAGGTTACCTTGATGAAAAAGATATTAAAGACATAAAAGCTACAAAAGATGAAACAAAGAACATATGGACAATTTCAACACCTGATGTTGATTATGAAGGCGACGAAAAAGAACCAGAATTAGATTTAAGTAAGTTAGATTATGCTACTTCAAATTCAGGAACTGGTAGTTCAACAGGTAGCGATACAACAGGTAGCGATACAACAGGTACAGAAGGAGAATAGTAAATTAAATATTACAAATAAATTTTGGCATATGCAATTATTGTGTATGCCTTAATTACTATAAAGGGGCAGATAAAATTGGAATTAATAATATATGGAGCAATATTTATAATAGGAACATTACTTGGAAGTTTTTTTACACTTGCAGTATATAGAATACCATTAAAACAAGATATTACACATGAAAGATCATATTGTCCAAAATGCAATCATAGATTAGAATTTTTAGATTTAATTCCAATACTAAGTTATATTTTTTTAGGAGGAAAATGTAGATATTGCAAACAAAAAATAAGACCAAGATATTTACTATTAGAAGTATTTTCAGGTTTAATATTTTTGCTATTTGCAATTAGTCTAAAAATAGATATATTAAATTTAGAAATAAATAAATTAGTATATTTACTATTTGGAATGTTTTATATTAGTACTTTATTTATAATAGCGGGAATAGAAAAAGAAAATCATTTTATATCTGTACCAGTATTAATATTTGGTTTAATAACACAAGGTTTATATATAATATATTTATATATAGTAAATGTTAGTATATATAAATATGTAATATATTTATTTTTGATAATTATAACTTTAATAATTAACAAAATTTTATCAAGTAAAAAAGAAAAACAAAATTATGCTCTTCAAATATTTGCATTATGTTTTTATTTGGCAATTGGAACAAAAGAAATAATTACAATTTCAGCTGTAATAATTACTTTATTGCTAGTTGTAATAAAACAAATAATAAATAGATTCAAACAAAAAAAAGAAAAAACAAATATAAACAAACAAATTCCAATAGGATTTTATTTATGTTTTGCAAATATAGTAGCATTAATTTTACACAATTTTGCAATTTAGAAATGCAAATGTAGGGGCGGAATCTATTTCCGCCCGGGCAGATATAGAATCTGCACCTACAAATGTTGAGAAAATGCAATATACAAGGAGAAAAATATGACAATAAAAAATTTAAAAAAAGCAAATGGTTTTGCAGCATCAGATGCACTATTAGCAATTTTAATAATAGCATTAGCTACAGGTATAATAGCAACTCTTTTATATAATATATATCTATCAAATGCTTCTTTAAAAAGAATGAGCAAAGCAAATGGATATATAGTAGATGTATTTGAATATATAGATAAAATCTATTATGATGAAGTAAGCGAAAATGCATTAATAAAATATTTTAATAATAAATACTATTATCAAGCAGATGGAACTACTCCAAATGAAGATGCAGAGGTTATGGCAGCAGCAGATGAATCTTTAATAAATACTCCTTTTAAAGCAATAATAAATTTACAAAAATATAACGAAATAGAAGGAAATGAAGATAAACTAGATTTAGTAAAAGAAATTATAATTACAATAAAATATAGGTTAGGAAATAAGAATCAAGAAATAACGGTAAAAAGGATAAAATCTAGAGAAAAACTTACAAATATAAACCAACCAGAGATAAATCTTTTAAGTGTAGAAGAAGGTAAAAATGTATATACTATTAAAGAAATAAATAACAGTTATGAGGTATGCAAAGAAAATGATAGTAACTGGTATAACTATGAAAAAAATGAACTGGCAAAAGTTTTAGTTACTAGTAAAGATTTAGAAGTAGGATATAAATTAACAGATGAAGATACATTAATATATGGATGGATTCCAAGGTATGCACAAGATTCAGAAGGCAATATAAAATTTTTATATAGCAATACAGACAAATATGTAGCACAACAAGAACAATATCAAATTTTAGTAGATTTAGAACAAGGTTACACAGTAGATTTAAATTATTTTGGTGAATTTACAGGAATTTGGGAAGAGATATAAATAATTTGTTACAAGAGAATGTAGGGGGCGATGCCCACATCGACCCGATAAAATATACGTGTATAAAACTAAATACAAAAATATTTGGTAATTTTATGAAATAATAAAAAATATCTACAAAAAAATCAAAAGATGTATTATAATATATATTAATGTTACAATTATAATGTAGGGGCGAACTTTGTTCGCCCGCATGAATAGCACAAAATGCAATGCATTTTTAAGGAGGAAAGAATATGGATAACAAAAGAAGAGGACCAATAGGTATAGAATTAGTTAGAAAAGGATTAATAAATCAAGATGATATTAATAAGGCATTAGAATATCAAAGAGAAAATCCGAATAAGAAAATTATAGAAATTATAAACACACTAAATTTATGTGATGAGTATTTATTAATAAATGCATTAGGTGAAATATTAGATGAAAAATCTATTATATTAACTCCAAATAATATTAACCTTAATGTATCAGAATATATTTCATTAGATGTTGCAAAACAAAACAAGGCTATTCCTTTTGATATAACAGGAAATAAAGTAAAAGTATGTTTTGCAGATACTTCTGATAGAAAAGCTGTAGATACTATTAGATTAATTCTTTTAAATAAGGGATTAATAATGGAAAGATATATTACCTTTGAAAAAAATATTAAAGAGATTATAGAATCATTAGAAGGAGAGGTAGCTGAAAATATTAATTCTAATGTAGATACAACAGGACTTATAGACAGTATAATAAAAACAGCAATTAAAAAAAGAGCAAGTGATATTCATATAGAACCATTAGAAAATGAAGTTAGGGTTAGATATAGAATAGATGGAGAATTAATAAATGCTGCAAAAATTCCTAAAGAGAAACAGTCACAAATAATAGGAAGATTAAAAGCAATATCTAATATGTTTCAAGAAAAGCAAGATTCACAAGATGGTAGAATTATAATGTATCCAGACTATAATATTCGTGTATCTTCTCAAAAGAATATACATGGAGAAAAGTTTGTTTTAAGGTTATTAAAGAAAAATCTTAATATAAGAGGTCTTACAGAATTAGGATTCCAAAAAGATGAAAAACTTATTAAAACAAGTTTTAATAAAAGAAATAGTATATCAATAATAGCAGCACCTACTGGTGAGGGAAAAACTACAACTTTATATAGTATAATAGATTATTTAAATAGACCAGAAATAAATATAACTACAATAGAGGAACCTGTAGAGATTCGTATTCCTGGATTAAATCAAATTGAAATAAATGAAAAACTTAGATTTGCAGACTCATTAAGAACAGTTTTAAGACAAGACCCAGATATAATTTTACTACGGAGAAATAAGAGATATTGAAACAGCAGAAATAGCATTTCAGGCAGGTCAAACAGGTCACTATGTTTTATCAACAATACATACAATAGATGCTATAGAAGTTATAACAAGACTAAGAAAAATGGGAATTTCTAATTATGATATTTCAAGTACAGTAGGAACTACAGTATCTCAAAGATTAGTAAGAAAATTATGTACAAAATGTGCAAGAAAGAGAGAATTTACAGAAGAAGAAAAAGAACTTATTAATAAAATTGGAAGAAGATATAATGTTGAATTTAATTTAGAAGGAAAATTTACATATGATGCAGTTGGATGTAGTGAGTGTAATAATATTGGATATTATGAAAGAACAGGTATTTTTGAAGTTTTAAATATAGAAGACAATGTAAAGGAATTAATTGTTAAAGGTGCATCTAGTATAGAAATAAGAGAAGAAGCACTAAAAGGTAATTATAAACCATTAGTAGTAGAGGGAATAAATAAAGTAATAGATGGAATAACTACATTAAGTGAGATAGATAAAAAATTGGTAATACAATAATTAACTAAAGAAGGTTTTTAAAGGAGGATACAAATGTTAAATATAAATAAAGTTTTAGATATAGCTATAGAACAAGATGCATCTGATATACATTTAATAAAAGGATTAAGACCTATACTTAGAATAGCTAGAGAATTAAAAGAGATAGAAGAAGAAGATATTTTAGGGGAAGCAGAATTATATGAAGCATACGATTACTTTGTAAGAGGTAATATAGATAAGGATGAAGTGTATAAAGAAACAAAAAGATTAGATACATCTTATGAATATGCTAATTTAAGATTGAGGGTTAACATATCTTCTGCTGATGATATACCAATTTTTACATTAAGAATAATAAAAAATACTCTTCCTAAGTTTGAAGATTTAGGAGTTCCAGATATAGTAAGAAGAATGACTCTTCAACCACAAGGATTAATATTAGTTACAGGAAAAACTAATTCAGGAAAAACAACAACACTAAATGCACTAATAAATGAAATAAATGAGAGCGAAAACAAAAAAATATTAACATTAGAAAAACCAGTAGAATTTAAACATACCTGCAAAAAATCAATTATAGTACAAAAAGAAGTAGGAAGAGGCGGAGATGTTGAAACTTTTAGAGATGGAGTAAAAAACTCACTAAGAGAAGATTGTGATATACTAATTATACGGAGAGATTAGAGATAGAGAAACAATGGAAGCGGCAATTGATATGGCAGAATCAGGACATTTAGTAATTGGAACATTACATACAAAATCTTGTGCAGAAACTATAGATAGAATGATAAATTTCTATGAAGTAAGAGATCAAGCAAGTATAAAATATTTAATGTCTTCTTTATTAAAACTCGTTGTATCACAAAGACTTATAAAAGGAGTAGATGGTAAATTAGTATTATTACCAGAAGTTATGGTTGTTGATAATGTAGTTGCAGGGTGCATTAGAAAAGAAAAATTTAGTGTATCAGAATTAGAAGATGCTATTCAAGGTAATAGTGACAAAGGAAATGTAAGTCTTATAAATTCTATTGCAAATTTGTTTGTTGACGAAAAAATAACTTTAGCTCAAGCTAAATCTCAAATAGAAGAAAAAAATATAGAAGTATTAAATAGAACAATAATGCAATTAAAAATAAAAAAAGGATAAGACAAAAAGAAACGGAGGATATGCATGCCATTATATATATACAAGGCTGTAACTGAAAAAGGATTAATTGTTAGTAATAGGGTAGAAGAATTAAATAAATTTATGCTATTAAAAAAATTAAAGACTAATGGATTAATGCCAATATCAGTTACTCAAATACACATGAGTTCAAGAGCAAGCAAAATTGCTAAAAAACAAAAAAAGAATGTAGAAAGTAGCGATAGTGTATTAAAAACAGTTAGACAACAAGAAATTGAAAAAGGAATGACAGCAAAAAGTAAAAGATTTGTAGAAGATGCAAAAAGAGTTCTTTTTACTAATTCTAAAATAACTAATAAAGATATTATTATATTTACGCAAAATTTTTATTTATTAAAAAAGGCGAATTTTAATAATATACATGCATTATCAACAATTATTGAAGGAACAGAAAATCTTTCATTTAAAGCTATATTAGAAGATATTTTATTGGGGGTAGAAGCCGGGGAAAACATGTATTCTACTATGGAATATTATGCTGGAGTGTTTCCACCTATATATATAAATATGATAAAAGTAGGAGAGCAATCTCGGAGCTTTAACAAAATCATTAGAACAAGCTGTAAGATATCTAGAAGAAACTGAAGAAATGACTAAAAGATTAAAAAAATTATTACTTCCTAATATATTACAGTTTGTAGGCTTAATAGCATTATTAGTTATAGGAACACTAGTTGCGATACCTATGATACAAAATGTATTTGAGCAAGTAGGAAGTGAGGATCAATTACCAGCACCTACGTTATGGTTCAAGGGAGTATTAGATAGTTTAATTAAATTTTGGTATATTCCTACATTTATACTACTAGCAGCAGTTATTGGTATAATTGTATATATAAGAACACCTCATGGTAAATATAATTATCATTACTTTAAATACAGAATGCCTATTTTTGGTTCATTAATATATGCAATAGATTTTTCAAGAGTGTTAAAAGCGTTGCTATTAAATGTAAAAAATGGTACGAGAGTACAGGATGCATTAGAAACAAGTAAAAGTATAGCAAATAATTTAGTTATGCTATCATTAATAGAAGCTTCTATAAATAATATATTAATAGGACAAAGTTGGATAGAGCCATTTGAACAATCTGGATTATCAAGTCCTATGGTAACAGAAATGTTAAAAATAGGTATGCAGACTGACATAGGGGAAATGATGGAGAAATTATTAGATTATATGCAAATAGATATTGATAATATAATACAAAAGATTATGAAAGTATTACCACAAATAGTTTATATAATAGTAGGAGCAATGTTGATATTTGTAACAGTAATAGTTTTAGTACCATTAGTTAATGTATATATGGGTACATGGCTATTCTCTGCATATTTATAAGAGGTTCTAGGGGTAGTCACTATTTTGTCAGAGGACAAAAAGTGACTGTACTGAACCTCATTTTCGTATAGAAATATAATAATTAATATACAATATAATGTTTTATCGTTCACACACAACTGTGTAACAGCCTATAACTTGTCGGACCCCACAGCGTTCATTCTAAAACATTATATTATATATTTAAAATCAAGGAGGTTAATATGAAAATCGGTATTGATGTTGGTGGAAGTCATATAGGATTAGGTGTTATAGATTCAAATGGCAAGCTTTTAGTAAAAACAGAAAAAGATTATAGTATAAGAGAAACTAATATGTCTAATATAGTATTAAAAACAACAAAAGAATTAATAAGCCAAATTTTAGAAGAAGAGCAAATAAAAATAGAAGAAATAGAGAAAATAGGAATTGCTTTTCCAGGAACAGTATCAAATGGAGTTGTAGTAAAAGCAGAAAACTTAGGAATAGAAAATTTAAAAATTGTAGAAGAACTAGAAAAACAATTTAATATACCTATATTTTTAGAAAATGATGCTAAATGTGCTGCAATAGCTGAAAAAGAATATGGATCTTTAAAGAAGTATAGTGATGGATTTTTTCTTATAGTAGGTACAGGAGTCGGTGGAGCTGCATTTTTAAATGGAAAACTTTTAAGGCCTAAAAGATATTCTGGATTTGAAGTAGGGCATATGGTAATACAAAAAGATGGAGAAAAATGTAATTGTGGAAGAAATGGATGTTTTGAAGTATATTCATCTATAAAAAGATTAAAAGAAAAAATTAAAAATGAATTTAATTTACTTAGTATAGATGGAAAATTGATAAAAAAATTTATGATAGAAAATAAAGAGAATGAAATTCTAAATAAAATTATAGATACATATATTGATAATTTAGTATTAGGAATTGCTAATTTAGTTAATATTTTAGAACCAGAAGTAATATGTATAGGTGGAAGTTTTGTGCATTATAAAGAAATTTTACTAGAAAAGTTAGAAAATAGATTGGCTAAAAAAACAGAATTATATAATAAAGACAATACACCTAAAATAGTGCTTGCAGAATTGAAAAACGATGCAGGAATAATAGGTGCGGCAATGCAATTCTAGGGACAGTCCCTCATTTGTTCCGAATGGGAACAAAAGGGGACTCTCCTGAATTGCACAAATATTGTAGGGGCAGGGCTTACATCCCTGCCCGAAATATTGCCATAATTAATTGCAAACGTCGTAGGGGCGAGGTTCCATCCTCGCCCGATTTAATTATCCATCCGAAAATATACAAATTAATTGCCAACGGGGACGGAGAATATTGACAACAAACAGATTAAACAGCTAACCACTACGTTAATATAGATAGATGGCACTAAAATGCCACACAAAATTAGCAAACCTTTCTTTAAAGTATTTTTTACAAATGAAAGTAACATAGAAATTAAAAAATCTATGTTACTTTTTTTTATAAAAACATATACAAATTGTTTTTATTTAATGATATAATTTAAACTGAATTTAAGGGGGAAAATAAATTGGGAAAAATTGTATTATTAGATGACTTAACAATAAATCAAATCGCGGCAGGAGAAGTTATAGAAAGACCAGCATCCGTAGTAAAAGAACTAGTGGAAAATTCTATAGATGCAGGAGCAAATAAAATAACAATAGAAATACAAAATGGTGGAATTTCTAAAATTAGAATAATAGATAATGGATGTGGTATAGCAAAAGATGATATGGAATTTGCATTTGAAAGACATGCTACAAGTAAAATAAGAAAAGCAGATGACTTAGAAACAGTAAAATCTATGGGGTTTAGAGGAGAGGCTTTAGCGAGTGTAGCTGCAATTGCAAATGTAGAAATGATATCAAGAATGGAACAAGATGAAACTGGACATCGTATTGTAGTAGAAGGTGGAAACATATTAGAAAATGTAGAAGCAGCTTCACAAATTGGAACTACAATAACAGTAAGTAATTTATTTTTTAATACACCAGTAAGATATAAATTCTTGAAGAAAGATTTTACAGAAGCAGGATACATAGAAGATGCAGTTACTAGAATAGCACTTGCTAACCCTAGTATCGCTATAAAATTAATAAACGGAAATAAAACTATTATACAAACAACAGGAACTGGAGACCTAAAAAATGTAATTTATGGTATATATGGAAAAGATGTAGCTGAAGGAATTAAAGAAGTATCTTATAAATATGAAGATATAAAAGTAGAAGGTATAGTTGGAAAACCGGAGATAGCTCGTAATAATAGAAGCTATCAACTATTCTTTGTAAATAAAAGATATATAAAAGATAAGACATTAACAGCTGCCGCAGAGCAAGCGTTTAAAGGATTGCTTACAATTGGTAAATATGGATTTTTAGTTTTAAATATAGATATAGAACCTAAAAAAATAGATGTAAACGTACATCCTAGTAAATTAGAAATAAGGTGGACAGAAGAACAAAAAGTATTTAAAGCAGTTTATCATGCAATTAGAGAAGGATTATTAAATGAAAGTTTAATACAAAACTCTGAAAATACAGGGGAGAAAAGTGAAGAAAATAAAGTTATAAATGTGCAACAAAAAATTAAAGAAGAATCAATAAAAATAGAGGTAGAAAATAAAGAAGAAAACTTTAAAACACAAACAATAAAAATGCCAAGCTTTATTAATATTTTTAAGAAAAAAGAAAAAGAAGAGATAGAAGAAAATAATAATTTTATTGAGAACAATAATGAGAATACTATAGAAGAATTGTTTAATAAAAAGAATGGAATAGAAGAAATAAAAGAAACAATAAATGAAGTTCCAGAAAAAGAAGAGTTTAAACTTCCAACAGAAGAACAAATAGATAAAATAACAAACATATTGAATATTCAAAAGAATATGGATATTGAAATAGAACCAAAAGAAGAAAAGATAGAATTTGATGAAATGTATGTAAAAACATTTGGAAAACTTCCTGAAAAGCAACAAAAAGACGAAAAGAACACTGCACTTACGGTAGATTTAAAATCTGCAGAAAATATTTCTGTATTTGAAGAAACAGAAAAATATGTGCAAATTCCAAATTATAAATATATAGGGGCTTTTTTTTCAACATATATAGTGATAGAAATAAAAGATGAAATATATATAATAGATCAACATGCTGCACATGAGAGAATAATGTACGAAAAAATAAAAGAAAATTTTTATAGTGAAAAAGAAAAAAATTCACAAATAATGTTACTCCCAGACATTATAACACTTTCGCATAAGGAAAAATCAATAGTTAAAGAAAATGTAGAGCTTTTTAAAAAAGCAGGATTTATATTAGAAGAATTTGGTGAAAATACTATAAGATTAATAGGAGTTCCATCATTATGTATGGATTTAGATACGAAAGAATTGTTTTTACAATTATTAGACGAAATAGATACAGTTGCAATAACTGCTACACAAGAGAAAGAAGATAAATTTATAAGTACAGTTGCATGTAAAGCTGCAGTAAAAGCAAATATGAATTTAAATAAAGAAGAAGTAGAAAATTTAATGAAACAATTATTAGCATTACCTAATCCTTTTACTTGTCCGCATGGAAGACCAACAGCAATTAAAATGAGTAGGTATGAGATTGAACGCAAATTTAGTAGAAAATAGATTGAAAATTGTGTGAGGGAATTTCCAGGGACTGTCCCTAAAAAGTAGCAGCTTGCCTGAGACTTTTTGGGACTGTCCATAGAATCGTCCTACAAATTATAATAATATAAAATAAAGGAAGAAAATATGAACAAACCAAAAGTAATAGTAATTGCAGGACCAACAGCATCTGGAAAATCTAAAATGGCAGTTGAACTGGCAAAAAAAATAAATGGAGAAATAATATCGGCAGATTCTATGCAAATATATAAAGATATGAATATAGGAACTGCTAAAATAACTACTGAAGAGATGCAAGGAATAAAACATTATATGTTAGATTTTGTTATGCCAGATGAAAGGTATAGTGTATCACAATACAAAAAGCAAGCAGAAAAGTGTATAGAAGAAATTTTAAAAAATGGAAAAATACCAATAATATGTGGAGGTACTGGATTATATATAAATTCGTTAATATATGGTATAGAATTTGCTGAAGAAGAAATAGACCAAGAGTATAGAAATGAATTAAATGAAATAGCAGAAAAAGAAGGATTAGAAATTTTATATAATGAAGCTTTAAAAATAGATCCAGAGGCAATGAAAAAAATAAGCAAAAATGATAAAAAAAGAATTATTAGAGTTTTAGAAATTTATAAAAAAACAGGAAAAACAAAAACTGAGCAAGATATAGAATCTAGAGCAAAAGAAGTAAAATATGAGTATAAAGTTTTTGCGATAAATATGGAAAGAAGTATTTTATATAGTAGAATAAAAGAAAGAGTAGACATTATGATAAAACAAGGTTTAATAGAAGAAGTAAAATTTATACTAGAAAAATATAATAAATTTCCTACAGCAATGCAAGGTCTTCGGATATAAAGAGGTTGTAGATTATATAGATGGAATAGTTAGCAAAGAAGAAATGATAGAAAAAATAAAAATGGAAACAAGAAGATATGCTAAAAGACAGATAACATGGTTTAAAAAAGATAAAGATACATATTGGTTAAATGGAGAACAACCAATAGAAAAAAACATAAATAAAATATTAAATTTAATATAACCTATTGTAGGGGCAAAGTTACATTGCTGTACGAAAATAAAAATAATATTCTATTATGCATATAAAAACTTGATAACTATAAATAATAATACATTATTTTTTTAGGAGGTTAAAATAATTGATTACTCATAAATCTAAAAAAAGAAAAAATAAAAAGACTAAAAATAAAATAACTAGTATAATAGGTTTGTTAATAGTTGTAAGCATAGTATTTTATACTTTGTATAAAATTATAAGCCTAATCTTAGTTCCAACAGATATTACAATTGTAGAAAATGGAATAATTTCACAAGAAGAAGGTGCAATTGGATATGTAATAAGGGAAGAAAAGGTAGTAAAGGGTAATAACTATCAAAATGGAATGTATAAAATAAAAGCTGAAGGCGAAAAAGTAGCAAACAGTGATTCAGTCTTTCGTTATTATAGTAATAATGAAGAAAGTTTAAATAAAAATATAAATGAGATTAATAATAAAATTCAAGAGGCAATAAGTAATAAAACTAATTTAGTTCCGGCAGATGTTAAAGCTATAGAAAATCAAATAGAGAATAAAATTGATGGGTTGAAATTAAAGAATAATATACAAGAAATTATTGAGAACAAAAAAGATATTGATACATATATAGCAAAAAAAGCAAAAATATCAGGTGATTTAAGTAAACAAGGAGAATATATTAATGATTTAGTTAAACAAAGAGAAGAATATCAATTACAAATAAAGAATAACTCAGAATATGTAACAGCTCCTATAAGTGGAGTAGTTTCATATAGAGTAGATAATTTAGAAGAAAAATTAACACTAGATAATATTGAAACATTAAATAAAGATACTTTAAATAATTTACAATTAAAAACGGGACAGATAATAGCAACAAGTAATGAGATGGGAAAAGTAATAAATAATTATGAATGTTATATTGCAGCTATTACTGATTCTAAAGAAGCAAAAGAGGCTGAGGTTGGAAAAAAAGTTGTGTTAAGGCTTTCAACACAAGATGAAGTCAGTGCTAATATTACACAAATAAGTAAACAGGAAGATGAAAGTATTTTAATTGTTTTTAAAATAAGTGATTGTGTAGAAAAATTAATAGATTATCGAAAAATATCGTTTGATATAATATGGTGGAGGTTTGAAGGACTTAAAGTTCCAAAATCTGCTATTATTTATGATAATGGTTTAAGTTATGTTGTAAGAAATAGAGCCGGATATTATAATAAAATATTAGTGAAAATATTAAAAGAAAGTGAAAATTATTGTGTAGTAGACAACTATGATTATGAAGAGTTAAAAAGTATTGGATATAAAGAGGAAGAAATATATAATGTTAGAAAAATATCTATATATGATGAGATAATTGTTAATCCAAGCTTAGAAGATTTTAATCAGCAATAAATATTACAATAATATTACACAAGTATTAAGATTTAATTACAAATACAAAAACTATTGACAATAAGTTTAAAAAGTTAGATACTATTATTAATAAAATACTAAGGAGAAATTTTAGGAGGTTATTTTAAATGGCAGGAGCAATTATGAATAAAGTATGGGATTTTTTAGGTGTTGAAACAGGAACAGAAGAAGAAATAGAAAATGAGAATGATAATGTATATACATATAATTATGATAAAGAAACAGAAGAAGAAGAACAAGAAGAAAAAGGTTTTTTTGGAAGAAAAAGTAAAGTGGTAAGTATGCCTGTACCACAACAAGTTAGAATGGTTATTACTCAACCAACAAGTTTTGAACAATCTGAAGAAATTTGTAACTATTTAAAAGAAAAAAAATCAATAATTGTAAATTTAGAATATGTAAATAAAGATGCTGCAAGAAGAATAGTAGATTTTATTAGCGGTGCAGTTCATGCTTTAGATGGACATATTCAAAAAATTTCAAATGCAATATTTTTAATTGCACCAGTAAACTATGAAATTGCAAGTGATTTAGCAAGAGAAGAAATAAAAAATAAACTTTCTGTTTCATGGCTTAGAAATAACTAATAATATAAATAAAAAGGGGCATACGTGTATGCCCTTTTGAAATAAAAGGAGGAAAAAACAATGATTACACCACTAGATATAGAAAACAAAAGTTTCGGAAAACAAACGATAGGTGGATATAATGCAAGTGAAGTAGATGATTTTTTAGACGAATTAACATTGGAATATGGAAAATTATATAAGGAAAACGCAGAATTAAAATTACAAAGGGAAGAACTAGACAGTAATGTGGGAAAATATAGGAATATAGAAAACACACTTCAAAATACTTTGGTTATGGCACAAAAAACTGCAGATGAAATTACAGCTGTTGCAAAACAACAAGCAGAACAAATAATAAAAGATGCAGAATACAAAGCAAAAACATCAGTAGATGAATTGAATGCACAAATAATTGCAAAAGAAAGAGAAATAGAAGATTTAAAGAAACAATTTGAAGTGTATAAAGCAAAAATGGAATCTTTATTAATTTCTCAATTAGAATTACTAAAGGAAATAAAAGAAGATTAACAAAAGAATTTAAAATTAGATTAAGGGACATATTTAAAAATAATAAAACTATTATTTTTAAATATGTCCCTTAATCTAATTATTTTAATATATGCAGATGTTGCTAAAAATTAATAAATGTGATATAGTAATAATGTCGATTTTTGTATATGTGAGGTAAAAAATGAAAATATTAATAATAAATCATTTCCCTTTAGAAGGATCAGGAAGTGGTGTATATGTTTCAAATATAGCACAAAATTTAGTAAAAAAAGGTCATGAGGTATGTGTAATAATACCAGAAAATAAAACTAAAATAAAAAATATACCAAATGTAAAAATACATCCGGTTTACTTTAAAGGACAAGAGAAAATAGAGGGACAAGTCGATTTTAACTTTCCTTGTATGGATCCACATCCTAGAAGTGGATTTCTTTTTGAGGATATGACTAATTTGCAAATAAATCAATATGAAAATGCATTTAAAGAAGCAATTGAGCAAGAAATAAAGGATTTTAGACCAGAAATTATTCATGCACAACATATATGGATAATATCAAGTATTTTAGAAAAATATAATATACCGATTATAATAACAAGTCATGGTTCAGATATAATGGGATATAATGAAAGTAATAAATTTCATAGTCATGTAAGAAAAGCAGCGAAAGATTGTAAAAAAATAATAACAATATCTAATCATAATAAAGAAGAAGTTAGTACAATTTTTGAAGAATATAAATATAAAATAATTACTATAGCTAATGGATATAACAAAGATATGTTCTTTAAGGAAAAATGTAGCAAAGAAGAAGTTTTGAAGTCTTTTAATATTAAAAATAAATATGACAAAATTATTTGTTTTGCTGGTAGGTTAACAAAAAATAAAGGAATAGATATATTGTTAAATAGTGCAAAAATATATGAAAAAGAAAATATTTTAACATTAATTGCTGGACATGGAAGTGAATATGAAGTACTATTCCAATTAAAAGAAAAACTAGGATTAAAGAATGTTGTTTTTTTAGGAGATTTAAAACACGAGCAGTTAAGAAAATTATATAGTATATCAGATGTATGTGTAGTACCTTCACGAAAAGAAGCTTTTGGTTTAGTTGCATTAGAAGCAATTGCTTGCGGACTTCCTGTTGTAGCTACAAGACAAGGAGGTATACCAGATTTTGTAAATGATAAAGTAGGAGTACTTGTAGAAGAGGAAAATGTAGAAGAATTAGCAAATGCAATAATGCAAGTATTAGACAAAGATAAAAAATTTGATATAAATTATTTACAACAATATGCTATAGATAATTATTCTCAAGAAAAACTAATGGATAAATTATTGCAAGCGTATGAAGAAGTAAAAGGAGCTACAAAATAATGTATAATGGAGAAAAAATAAAATTAAATAATGGGAGATATATACCAAGTATTGGATTTGGTACTTCATTAGTAACAGGAGATGAATGTATTAGAATTATAGAAACTGCAATAGACGTAGGATATAAACATATAGATACGGCATCTGCATATAAAAATGAAGTAGAAATAGGAAAAGCTATAAAACAAAGCAAAGTAGATAGAAAAGAATTATTTGTTACAAGCAAAGTATGGAAAGATTCTATGGGATATGATAATACATTAAGGTCTTTTGAAAATTCATTAAAAAATTTAGATTTAGAATATATAGATTTATTTTTAATTCATTGGCCCAAAAATAATGATGAACAATTAAATATAGATACTTGGAGAGCTTTAGAAAAGTTATATAAGCAAGGAAAAGTAAAATCTATTGGAGTATCTAACTTTTTAAAACAGCATTTAGAAATAATATTGAATAATTGTGAAATTGTTCCAACAGTTAACCAGATAGAATTTCATCCAGGATTAATAAGAAAAGAAACAATAGAATTTTGCAAAAAAAACAATATAGTTTTAGAAGCTTGGGCACCACTAGGAAAAGGGAAAATGTTAGATAACGAAATTTTAGAAAGTATTGCACAAAAGTATAATAAATCAGTAGCACAACTTTGTTTAAAATGGTGTTTACAAAATGAAGTAATACCAGTACCTAAATCAGGAAATAAAGAGAGAATGAAACAAAATTTAGATTTATTTGATTTTGAAATTACTAAAGATGATATGAATATAATAAACAATATGGAATTTTTTGCAGGCTCAGATATGCATCCAGAGACTTTTAATTAAAAAAGTATATAAAGGTGATAAAATGTATTTAATAGTAGGACTTGGAAATCCTGAAAGAGATTATGCAAATACAAGGCATAATATGGGATTTGATGTAATTAATGAAATAACTAAAAACACAGGTATAAAAGTGTTAAAAAGTAAGTTTGATGCTTTATATGGTATGGGAGAGATAAATGGTAAAAAAGTAATTTTAGTAAAACCTCAAACATATATGAATTTAAGTGGAGAAAGTATAATAAAGTTTAAAAAGTTTTATAAAATTTCTAATAAAAATATTATAGTAATATATGATGATATAGATTTAAAAGCAGGAGATATAAGACTAAAACCAAAAGGCAGTAGTGGAACACATAATGGAATGAAGTCCGTAATAGAAAATTTAAAAACACAAGAATTTATAAGAATACGAGTAGGAATTGGAGTACCAGAGCATAAAGAAGATATGATAAATTATGTAATAGGTGCGATACCTAAAAGAGAAAAAGAAATTTTAGAGAAAGCAATAGAAAAAGCAGCACAGAGTGTAACAGAAATTTTAGAAAATGGAATTGATGTTGCAATGAATAAATTTAATTAGAGGAGACAAGGATGTTAGAGCTTATAATAAACAAAGAACCAAGCAAAAAAAACATAATGTTAGTAGAAAATGGAATATTAGTAGAAAAACACGAGGAACATGAAAATCATCAGAGATTAGAAGGGAACATATATTCTGGAAAAGTACAAAATGTATTACAAGGAATGCAATCTGCTTTTATAGATATAGGAGATAAAAGAAACACATTTATAAGATTAAAAGATTTGCTTCCAAAAGAAGATGAAACAAAAATTGATATAAATAACAAAATTAATAATATTAGTATAAATGATGTAATAAAAATAGATTCCAAAATATTAGTACAAGTAAAAAGAGATGGAACAGAAAGTAAAGGAGCAAGAGTATCTACACATATAAATTTACCAGGAAGATTTGTTGTATTTATGCCAAATACTAGTTTTGTTACAGTATCACAAAAAATAGAAGATGAAAAAGAAAGAAATAGATTGATAAGTATTGCAAAAAAAATATTACCAAAAGATACAGGAGCAATTATAAGAACTTCAAGTGAGGGTGTAACAGAGGAAATTATAAAGAAAGATTTAGAAAATCTTATAAAAAAATGGAAAACAATTAAAAAAACTTATGATGAGCACAAATTAAATGTTCCAAAATTAGTATATGATAATAAAGCATTACTAAGACGTACTCTAATTGATGTAGTAGATAGAAATTTAAATAGAGTAATAGTAAATGATAAAAATACATATAAAGAAGTAGAAGATATTTTAAAAAGTATGAATATAAATATAAAAATAGAGTTAAAAGAAAATGAAAATTTATTACAAATGTATTCGTTAGAGGGGCAGTTAGAAAAAACAGAAAATAGAAAAATATGGCTTAAGTGTGGAGGCTTTATTACAATAGATAGGACAGAAGCATTAACAGCAATAGATGTAAATACTGGAAAGTTTACAGGAAATAAAACTTTAGAACAAACTGTTTTTAAAGTAAATAAAGAAGCAACTATAGAGATTGCAAAACAACTAAGATTAAGAGACATTGGTGGAATAATAATAATTGATTACATTGATATGCATGAAGAAAATAACAAAAAAGAAATAGTAAATGTGTTAGAAGAATGCTTAAAAAAAGATAGAACTAAATCACAAATACTAGGATTTACAAAATTAAATCTTTTAGAAATGACAAGAAAAAATATGTGCAATAATGACGAGTATTAGTTAACAATTATATACACTGTTTTAAATCGTAAAATTTATATATAATATAATGTTTTAAAGCGAACGCTGTGGGGACCGGCAAGTTATAGGCTGTTGGGGGAGAGCGCTAAAACATTATATTATATAGTTATAGTATAAAAATATAAAAGTATTAAAAGAGGTAAAAATGAAAGTAGGATTTGTATCATTAGGATGTTCTAAAAATTTAATAGATACAGAAATGGCAATTGGATTATTTAAAAATAATGAATTTCAAATAGTAAGTGATGTTGAAAAAGCAGAAATTATTGTAATTAATACTTGTGGATTTATAGAGTCTGCAAAACAAGAAGCAATTGATACTATATTAGAAATGGCTGAGTATAAAATAAGTGGAATTTGTAAATATTTAATAGTTATGGGTTGTTTAGTACAAAGATATAAAGGTGAATTGATAAAAACACTACCAGAAGTTGATTTATTTATTACAATAGATGAATATAATGAATTTTGGGATAAAATATTAAAATTATTAGACAAAAAGACGAGTAATGAAATATACAATGAGTTAGATTACATGAGTAGAGTAATAACTACTGGAAATGAAACAGCATATTTAAAAATTGCAGAAGGTTGTAGTAATAGATGTACATATTGTGCTATACCATACATCCGTGGACCATATATAAGTAGACCAATGGAGGATATACTAAATGAAGCAGAAATTTTAGAAAAACAAGGAATAAAAGAGCTTATAGTAATTGCACAAGATACAACTAAATATGGAGTGGATTTATATGGAGAGCCAAAATTAAGTGAACTTTTAAATAAATTGTGTAAATTTAATGGCTTTAAGTGGATTAGATTTTTATATGCATATCCAGAAAGTATAACAGATGAATTAATAGAAACAGTAAAGAATAATGAGAAAATAAGTAAATATTTTGATATTCCAATACAACATATATCAAACACTGTTTTAAAAAGGATGAATAGAAAAACAACAGGCGAAAAAATAGAAACATTAATAAATAAAATAAAAAATGCTATACCAGATGCAATATTAAGAACTTCTTTAATTGTTGGTTTTCCAGGAGAAACAGAAGAAGATTTTGAAAAACTATATAATTTTGTAAAAAAAGGAGATTTTGATAAGTTGGGAGTATTTATATATTCAAAAGAAGATGGAACTCCTGCTGCTAGATTAGAAGAACAAGTGCATCATAATACGAAAAAGAAAAGATATAACAAAATTATGAATAGTGCAAAACAAATTTCAGAAGAAAAAATGAAAGCTTTTATAGGAAAAGAATATGAAGTTTTAATTGAAAATGTAACATTTGATAATAAGTTTTATGTTGGAAGAACATATATGGATATACCAGATACAGATGGTGTAATAATTGTAAAAAATATAAAAGAAAAATTAATTGGAAAATTTGTAAAATGTAAAGTAACAGATGTAAAAAATTATGATTTGGTGGGAGAAATAATTTGTTAGTAGAGAGGTATTAAAATGGAAGATAATAAAAATTTAAAAAGACATTTAAAAATACTTAGTAAACAATATGGAAGCATTAGTCAAGTATCAGAAGAAATAATTAACCTTCAAGCAATACTTAATTTGCCAAAAGGGACAGAACTTTTTTTAAGTGACATACATGGCGAATATGGTTCATTTTCACACATATTAAATAATGGTTCTGGAATAATTAAAAATAAGATTGAAGATATATTTAATAATCAAATAACAGAACGTGAAAGAAGAGCTCTTGCAACTTTAATTTATTATCCAGAAGAAAAACTAACATTAATAAAAAAGAATATAGAAGATTTAAATGAATGGTATAGTATAACTTTATATAGACTAATAGAAGTTGCTAGGGAAGTTAGTTCTAAATATACAAGATCAAAAGTAAGAAAAGCAATGCCAAAAGGATTTGATTATATAATAGATGAATTATTACATCTTCAAGGATGTGGTCCAGATAAAGAAACATATTACAAACAAATAATAAGTTCAATTATAGAATTAGATAGAGCAGATGAATTTATTGTAGCTATTTCTAATTTAATAAAAAGAATGGCAATAGATCACTTACATGTTTTAGGAGATATATTTGATCGTGGACCAAATGCAAAATTAGTAATGAATACATTAATGAATTTTCATAGTTTAGATATAGAACTTGGAAATCATGATATATTATGGATGGGAGCTGCATGTGGAAATAAAGCATCTATAGCAAATGTAATTAGAATATGTAGTAGATATGATAATATTGATACTTTAGAAGAGGGATATGGAATAAATATAAGACCTCTTACAACATTTGCATTAAAAACATATAAAGAAGATGATTGCGAAAAATTTATGCCAAAAAATTACGATTATAATAAATATATAAGAAGTGATGAAATCTCAATAGCGAAAGTACATAAAGCAATATCAATTATACAATTTAAATTAGAAGCGGCTATAATAAAAGAACACCCAGAATATGAAATGGAAGGAAGGCTTTTATTAGATAAAATAGATTATGAAAATGGAACTATAAGCATAGGAGAAAAAACATACCATTTAAATGATGTTAATTTTCCAACAATAGATCCTAAGGATCCATATAAATTAACGAAAGAAGAAGAAGAAATAATAAATAGATTGCAAGAATCATTTAAGAATAGTGAAACTTTAAATAAACATATATCATTTCTATATTCAAAATCATCAATATATAAATGCTTTAATTCAAATTTATTATTCCATGGATGTGTTCCAATGGAAGAAAATGGCGATTTTTCAAAAGTAAATATATTTGAAAAAGAATTGTCGGGGAAAGAATATTTAGATTATATAGATAAAATTATAAGAAAAGCATATTTTGAAAGTCAGCAATTGGATATAAGCAAAAAGGCTGTAGATTTTATGTGGTACTTATGGTGTGGTTCAAAATCACCATTGTTTGGTAAAGATAAAGCTGCGACATTTGAAAGATATTTTGTGATAGAAAAAGAAACACATAAAGAAATAAAAAATCCATATTTTACATTGATTGAGAAAGAAGAAATATGTGACAAAGTTTTAAAAGAGTTTGGATTAGAAGGAAAAAAAGCACATATTATAAATGGACATATTCCTGTAAAAGAAAAAGATGGAGAAAGTCCAATAAAAGCGAATGGAAAACTTTTAGTAATAGATGGAGGATTTGCAAAAAGCTATAGAGGAGAAACTGGAAGAGCTGGATATACTCTTACATATAATTCATATGGGTTAATACTTGCTGCAAATGAGCCATTTGATTCGAAAGCTGATGCAATAAGAGAAGAAAAAGATATAAAATATGATATAATGGTAAATGCTAAAGAAACAGAAAGAAAAAGAGTTGCAGATACAGATATAGGTAAAGAAATACAAGAAGAAATAGATGATTTAAAATTATTACTTGCGGCATATAAACAAGGTAAAATAAAAGAAAACTTTTAGGTTCTAAACACTTTTTTCTTTGAATATACATTAAAAAAGTATATTACAAAGGAAGAGGTGTTTTTTTATGGAAAGAACCCTAAGCCCAGAAGAAAAAATAAAAAGGGCAGAAGAAATATATTATAGAAGAAGGATACAAGATAAATCTAATAGTTCTGCAAGAGTAAATGTTTCGGAAACTAAAAAGGATTTCGGATTATTAAAAAAAATGTTACTCCAAATTATAATATGCATTTTGATATATACAATTTTTTATATGATACAAAATACAAATTATATATTTTCTGAAGATGTAATAAAGAAAGTAAATGAAATATTATCATATGATATAAATATTCAAAGTTTATATAAGCAAGGAATGGAATATTTAAATAGTTTGTCGGATAATGTAGGAACGAATGGCTCTGTTTACCCCCAATATGATAATATAATTGGAGTTAATGAAACAGATTTAAACAGCATTAATCAAATAGAAGATAATAATGAGGTTTCAAATGATAATGTGAATCAAATAAATGAACAAACTGTAGAAGGAGAAAGTAGTGTTACAAAAGAAGAATCTCTTACACAAATGGAACAAGATGCTAAAGATATATTGCAAAAAATTTCTTTAATAATTCCTCTAAAAGGAGTAATTACTTCTAGATTCGGTTTTAGAGATTCGGAAAATCCAATAGTACCTAAAAACCATACAGGAATTGATATAGCAGCAAATGCAGGAACTATATTTGTTGCTGCAATGTCTGGTACAGTTGAAAAAGTATCGGGAGAAGGAGATTTAGGAAATCATTTGAAAATTACAGATGGAGATGTGTCAACTGTATATGCTCATTGCAAAACAATATATGTAAAAGAAGGAGAACAGGTTATTAAAGGTCAACAAATAGGAGAGGTAGGATCTACAGGAAATTCAACAGGACCTCACTTACATTTTGAGATAAAAAAAGAAGGTCGATATGTTGATCCAGATTTAATATTAGATTTTGGACAATAAAAAATACTATTCAGCAGGAAAATCTAGGGGTGGACGACTCTGTCCGCCCGCAAAACAAAAAAAGGAGTGAAAAAATGCAAATTAAAATAAACTTACAAATTTTTTTATTTATTATTTTATTTATATTAACACAACAAATAGAAATGTATGCTTTAATAATGTTATTTGCATTTATTCATGAATTAGGACACTTAATAGCGGGAGTGATTCTTAAATTAAAACCTAAATCATTATCAATAATGCCTTTTGGAATAAGTATTACATTTGAAACTTATGGATATAAAAAGTTAATAGAAGTAAAAAAAGTAATAATTGCTTTAGCAGGGCCAATTACTAATATTTTAATAGCAATAGTAACAACATTGTTGCATATAAATATAAATTTCAAAGAGATGATAATAAATGCTAATATATTAATTGCAATATTTAATCTAATTCCATTATATCCATTAGATGGGGGACGAATTTTAAAAGGAATACTAAGATTAATCAAATCTCAAATGAAAGCAGATAAAATAATAAATAAAATTTCAAATTACGTAATAATATTTCTTACAGCAATATCTAGTATTGCAATTTTATATTTAAAGAATTTTGCAATACTATTTATATTAGTATACTTATGGGTTGTAATAATAAAAGAAAATAAAAGATATAATATTAAAATGAGAGTATATAGTGTTATTCAAAAAAATAGTAAATGTATTGACAATTAAAAAATTAAATGTCAAAATAAAGAATGAAGAGAATATTCTAAAAACAAAAGAGGAGAGAAACAAATGAAAATAGAAAAAACAAATGTAGATGTTGTAGGTGAGACTATTAATAGCACAATTCGAGAAAAAGTATCCAAAAACAAAGGAATTACATTAGTATCTTTAGTAATAACAATAATGATATTACTTGTACTTTTGGGAACTGCTATTACAAGTATAAATGAATCAAGTGATATTGCTCCATATAATAATATGATAGCAGATATAACATTGTTAGAAGACAAAATATTGATATATTATAATAAATATAAAAAAATA
>JAZSCD010000134.1:0-21637 GCA_045602745.1 Clostridia bacterium
TCTGCAACATTTACTGCATCTTGACCTGTCATAGAATCTACTACTAAAAGTATTTCATGTGGTTTTACATTTGATTTAACATTTTTAAGTTCTTGCATTAATTCTTCATCAATATGTAATCTTCCTGCTGTATCTAGTATAACTACATCATTTAGTTTTGACATAGCCTGGCTCATTGCTTGTTTTGCAATTAAAACTACATCTTTTGAATTTTCATTTGCAAAAACTGGTATATTTAAGCTATTACCTACTACTTGTAATTGTTTTATAGCTGCTGGTCTATACACATCACATGCAACAAGTAATGGTTTCTTTCCTTGTTTTCTTAAAAGGTTTGCTAACTTCCCTGCTGTTGTGGTTTTCCCGAGAACCTTGAAGCCCAACTAACATTATTACTGTTGGTGGATTTGGAGTAAAATTAATTTTACTTAAAGTTCCACCTAATAATTCTGTCATTTCATCCCTTACAATTTTTATAACTTGTTGTCCAGGAGTAAGTGATTTTAGTACATCTTGGCCTAAAGCTTTTTCTTGTACTGTATTTACAAATTCTTTTACTATTTTAAAGTTAACATCCGCTTCTAAAAGAGCTAGTTTTACTTCACGCATAACTTCTTTTAAATCGCTTTCTGTTATTCTTGCTTTTCCACCAAGTTTTCTTGTAATGGCTTGTAGTCTTGAAGATAGACCTTCGAATGCCATATTTCCACCTCTCCTTTCAACAAATGATAAGCTTCGTCTAACTGTGTTAGTCTTCACATAAAAATTTTTCAATGTACCTTTGTACTATTTCAAAATTTTTAGTTCGACTGCCTTGTTATACTCGCTTCTAATTTGTTTCTTCTGTTTTTTTGTTGTTAAACTAAACAGTTTAATTCTTTTTTTACGTGTGTTAGAATTTGTGCTATTTGTTTGTCTGTAGATTTTTCTTGAATTTTTGTAAGTTCTGATAATATAATTGCTATTTTTTCTTCTTGTTTAAACATCCTTTTCATAATTTCAAGCTTTTCTTCTAATTCGAAAAGTTTAGTCTCCCCTTTCTTTATAATGTCTCTAACTGCTTGCCTTGTTATTTTTTGATTTTCAGCTATTTCAGATAGAGATAAATCATTGTCATAGTAATCTTCTAAGATTGCTAATTGTTTTTCAGTTAATAACTTTCCATATATGCTGCAAAGCATACTTATCTTAACATTCTTTTCCATATTACTACTCCTAAAACGTAATGCTATTCTACTTTACACTATTTTTTCGCTTTTGTCAAGCATTTCCGTAAGAAAAACTGTTTTTTAGGTAAAAATTAGGCAGATATTAAATCTGCCCTCTATATGTCTTTTATAAAATTCAATTTAGATATAATTTCATCACCTAAAATTTCATTTGCCAATTGTACTAATTCATTAAATAATAAAATTTGTCCTTTATGATGTGAATCTATTCCATATAGCACTCTTATATTATAATTTTTAGCAATTTCCCAAAATTCTCTACGTGGATATCTTACTTTTGATAATTTTTTTCTCTGTTCATCTACTGGTAAAATTTTAAACTTCTTATCATCACAAAAAGCACTATTAAATATCTTAGCCATATTTATTTCTAAAGGAATATTATACTTCTCAGCAGATTTACAAATCATATTTGAGACTTTAGCATCAATCTCACCAAAATTTTCTCTTACGTTCATAAAAACATCTGGATGAGCAATAATATCTGGAATATTTAATTGCATTGCTTTATCAAGATATTCCGCATATCGTATCAATTCATTATCTGTAAATTTCTGGCCCTTATCAAAAATTTTTAAACTTCTATTGTCATCATATATAAAATGTTGACCTAATATAATTACATTTGCTTCTTTTTTTAATTCCATTAAATTTTCTTCTTCGCCAGGTATGTATTCGATTTCATATCCAGATTCTATTTGTATTTTGTCTTTATATTTTTCTTTTAACTCTTTTATACTCTTTAAATATTCGTCTTTTTCTTGATACTCCATTCTCATATGTGTTCTTTTATCTATTTTGTTTTTTTGTGGGCAATGATCTGTGAATGCTATCTTTTCAAATCCCATTTTTATATATTCTTTAACATAGTCTTCATCTTTCATATCCATATCTGCATGTTTGCATCTATAGGTATGTTGATGATAATTAAATTTTTGCATGTTCTTTCTCCTTTTAACTGGGCGGAGCAAGCCCCGCCCCTACAATTATTATTTGACCTTAAGTCCGAACAATTATATTTCTAGATAGTTGTGTTCGCATGCTCTGATTAATCTATTCATTATTGCAAGTCCTAGTCCTTCCTTCTTTACTCCTTCTATTATTACTAAATCTGCATTATATAAATCTACTTTTCTAAGTAATGTAAATATGTTTTTACTTATTTCTTCTAAGCTATCTCCCATATCTAATTTATTTTCTGTATTATATTTTTCTAAATTGCTTGTTCTTCCTAATACTAAAACATTTTTTTCTAATTCTATTTCTTGATTTATTCTACCTACTAATTTGTCATTCTTATCGCTATATATTAGCAAACACTTTGTATTTGGTGCATAATGTCTATATTTCATACCTGGAGACATTACTTTTTCTTTAGGGCTATACTCTTCCATTATTTGTTTTTCAATTACTACTTCTATTCCTATTTTTTTAATATCTTCAACAGTTATTTTTCCAGGTCTTAATATATGTACTTTATTATCCACAACCCTTATAACAGTAGACTCTACTCCAATATCTACAATTCCCGCATCTAAAATATAATCTACTTTTCCATCTAATTCGTCTATTATATCTTCTATTTTTGTTCCACTTGGTTTTCCTGATATATTTGCACTTGGTGCTGCAATAGGCAAACCTGAAAATTCTATAAGCTTTTGTGCAACACCATTACTTGGCATTCTTATTCCTACTGTATTTAAACCTGCAGTAACAACATTTGGCACACATTCTTTTCTATCAAATATTATTGTTAAAGGTCCTGGCCAAAAATTATCTATTAATTTTTGTTCAACTTGTCCTACCTCTTTAACCAAATCATCTAACATACCTATATCAAAAATATGTACAATTAAAGGATTATCAGCTGCCCTTCCTTTAGCTTCAAATATTTTATTTACAGCATTTGCATCTAAAGCATTTGCTCCAATTCCATATACAGTTTCTGTTGGAAACAGAACTATATTTCCTTCTTTAATTGATATAGCCGCTTCTTTTATTTTATTTAAATCATTATTTTGTTTTAAATCTGCATATTTTGATTTCATATTTATTCCTTCTTTATTAATAAATTGGTATTTATATAATTAAATTTCTGTAGGGGCAGGTCTTGTGCCTGCCCTTAATTTTGTTTTATCGGGCGGGCACAAGACCCGCCCCTACATCATTTGCAATTATTTTTCTAATCTAATTTCCCTCTTTAAATACAGTTCTATAATAATCATTTTCTAATATTAATCTCGACATTTGGTACTTTTGATAGATTATATTGTTTATTTTTTCTACATATCCATCTTCTATTTCTACTACGCCTTCGTTTGCAATAAATTCTCCTGTTATTGCGTTATATCTTCCTTTATCTGTTATAAAACTTCTATCTGAAAAGATAACTAGTGGTTCTGTATCTGATAAAATATCTCTTCCCATTAATAGTCTTGAATCATATTCTACTCCAAACAAATTTAATACTGTTGGTAATATGTCTAAACTTGAACCTATTTTTTCTATCTTTATTGGTTCTTTCATACTTCCACTCCATATTAAAAGTGGCATACGATATTTTTCAAATGTTTCATCTCTTTCATATGTTGATAATTCATTTATTTCATTTAACGTTAATCCATATGGATAATGATCTCCACTAACTACAATAACTGTATTTTCTAGTTTTCCTGCTTGCTCTAAATTTTGTATTAATTCACCTACTGCCTTATCTAATTCCATATTTGCCGCTATATAACTTTTAGCTTTATCTGAATATGGCAAATTTTTAACTAAATCCCAATTTCTATCAACCATACAATTTCCTATTTTTGTATAGTTTAAATGTCCACTTACTGTCATATAATATGCTAAAAACTTGTCATTATTTATATAATCAACTGTGGTAACATCTATCATTTCGTAATCACTATTTGGCCATAGCTTTGTATTCATTCTACGTTCTAATCCTGTTCCAACTGCTAAATAAGAATCGTAACCCATAGTATCAATATATTTATGTCTTTCATAATATGTAGCTGTATGATTATGGTATGCATTCGATGTATATCCTATTGCTTCAAATACATTTGCATATGAATAAGGCATATAATTTCCTACTATTTCCTTAAAACTCCATACACCTTCTTTTGGAATAAGTGATGTGTCTGTTATATACTCACCATCTGCTGTACTTACAGGAAATACTGGTGTATAAAAATTATCAAATTGGAATCCTTCGTTATATAGTTTATATAAATTTGGTGTCAAATTTTGATCTATCGCAATATTACTAAATGATTCTGCTACTAAAACTACTAAATTTTTGCCCTCAAACATCCCTGTATATTCATTTTTTTTACTTGGTTTAATACTTGCAAAATAATTATGCATATTTTTCATAGATTCATTTTTTTCATTTTGAATTAATTCATCAAAATTAATTTGTGTTATATTATATTCTATCTCTTTTTCCTTTTTTATTTCTTCTGGCTCATTTGAAACTTGTATCGTCAAATTTTCTTCAAATCCAAATATAAATCTCTGTAAATCAATTTTCATTGCTGTTAAAAATCCCATATTTTTTGTTGCAAGCTTTGGTATATGCACATTATAATATAAATTTTTATTCGAATATATGTCTTTTGTATTAATGAAACTTATACAAAAAATTGCTATTACTTGAACTAATACTAACATACCAACTTTTATAGCTATTTCTTTTAAATTTCTTTTTTCAAAATCAATAATTTTAGTTTTATGTAATACTATTAATGCAATAAGTGGTAACGCAAACAATAATATACCATACCAATTTCTTAGAATCATATCAATTATTACATCCATAAATTCAGCAACTTGTCCACCATTTATAATTGAATAAAATGACAATATTGATTCATACATAGTATAGTATACAATTTGTGCTCCAAAAAGTATTATAATAAATATTGTTACTAGATATGTTATAATCTTATTTACTTTTGATTTAAATATACTTGATAATATATTTAATATAATAGCTATTGGTATTGAAAGCAATGCAATTAACCAAATACTATTTGGAAATACTTTAAATAATAAACAAGATAGTACTAGTTCTTCATATATAATAAATAAAATAAAATATAATAATAAGCTTAATTTTTTCATAAAATTCTCCTTTTTTCTACAATTAATAATATAACTTTTTTGTAAATTTGTAAATAGAAAGATTAATTGTTATCTGTTGCTATAAACTAATTGCAAACGTTGTAGGGGCGAGCCTTGTGTCCGCCCACAACTCATGCTGCCTTTTGAGGGCGGACACAAGGCCCGCCCCTACAGGTTCTCAAATTAATTTATAACAACAAATTGCAATTTATTATTTTCTTCTTGAAACATTTAATTTTATGATATATAATATATTTATATTAATTTTAAAGGAGTGATGTAAAATGAAAGTTTACGATAAGGAAATATATGAAAAGCAAGAAAGTCTTAGATTCACTCTTTTAATAATTGTAGTATTTTTAGTAGGTTTTTTTGCAGGATACATTGCAAATTCATTCACTTCTCAAAAAGAAGTTGCTAATAACAATACTATTCAAATTGAAAATGTAAGTAATAAATAAATATAAAAAGAAAGTATTAAAAAAATACTTTCTTTTTATATGGACTTTTATCTATATATACTATACAATATCTAATATTTAATTTTAAAGGAGTTTAATTATGATTAGTAATATACTACTTAAATACTTGTTAGTTTTTTTTGTATCTATGGTACCATTAATAGAATTAAGAGGTGCTGTACCACTCGGATTAAGTAATGTTCTTGGAGAACGACTTGATTTAATACCACTTTACTCAACTGCTATAGTTGGAAACTTGCTTCCTGTACCTGTTATTTTCTTTTTTGCAAGAAAAGTTTTAATTTGGGGAGCAGATAAAAAATTTATTGGAAAATTCTTTACATTCTGTTTAGAAAAAGGTAAAAAAGGTGGTCAGAAATTACAAGAAAAAGCAGGCCGAGGGTTGTATTTTGCGCTATTCCTTTTTGTAGGAATTCCTCTTCCTGGTACAGGTGCTTGGACAGGAACACTTGCAGCAAGTTTCTTAAATATGGATTTTAAGAAAAGTATAGTAGCAATTATGGCAGGTGTAATCTTAGCAGGTATTATAATGGGATTAGCATCTTTTGGAATATTTGGTGCATTAGGAACAATTTTTTAGTTAAAAAAATGAGGATTTTGCTATCCTCATTTTTTATTGTATTATAATATAATTTTATTGTGATTTAAGGACAGTCCCTAGAATCACCAACTTATCTGTAGTCCTACAGGACAATGATCACTTCCCTTTATTTCTGAATAGATAGTTGCCTCTTTTATATTATCGCTTATTCTATCAGATACTAAAAAATAATCAATACGCCATCCTGCATTGTTCTCTCTAGCATTAAACATATAAGACCACCATGTATATGCACCTTCTTTGTTAGGATACATTTTTCTAAAAGTATCTGTAAATCCAGATTTTATAAGCTCATCTATTTTTTCTCTTTCTTCGTCTGTAAAACCAGCATTTTTTCTGTTCGATTTAGGATTTTTTAAATCTATTTCTTTATGAGCTACATTTAAATCACCACAAAGGATAACAGGCTTTTTATTATCTAATTCTTTTAAATAATTTCTAAATTCTTCTTCCCATATCATTCTATAATTTAATCTTGCCAATTCTCTTCCTGAATTTGGTGTATAACAGTTTACAATGTAAAATTTATCAAATTCTAATGTAATTATTCTACCTTCTTTATCGTGTTCTTCTACTCCTATTCCATAAGTAACTTTTACAGGTTCTATTTTACTAAATACTGCTGTTCCTGAATATCCTTTTCTTTCTGCATAGTTATAATATTCGTAATATCCATCTAAATCTAATTTTATTTGGCCTTCTTGCATTTTTGTTTCTTGAATGCAAAATATATCTGCATTCAAATTTTCAACAACATCCATAAAACCTTTTTTGTATATAGCTCTTAGACCATTTACATTCCACGAAATTAATTTCATAAATTCTCCTTTATTTTTTTGTGTATTAATTTAAAACTATATAAATATTTCTTAATAAGTTCAAAATAACTTCAGGGTCGACCAATGCCGACCCCTACAATTTTTATTAGTTCCTATTTTGTAATTAATTTAATACTTGCACATCTAAATATCTTACACCCCATGCTAATGCTTCTGAATGTGAATTCATATAAACATCTATTCTATTTCCTTGGATTGCTCCACCTCTATCTTCTACTGTATATGTTTGACCATTTATTATAACTTTCGTTCCAAATGCAAATGAACTTGGCGCTGCAATTGTGCGATTTGCAGTTGCTTTTGTTCCAGATGCTGTAATACCATTTGTTTTTCCACAACATCTTACACATGCACAATATGCTGTTACTTTATATCTTCCAGATGATGCTGTTGTAACTCCTGAAAACCTTGAACCAAACCTTGATGTCACTTTTGTTTGAATTTGAACTATTTTATTTACTGGTTCTTTTATAATCTTTGATGATATTTCTATTCTTTCTATTTCTAATTCATCTTTATATTTTACTTTATAAGTTACTTCTTTAATACCATTTTTTCCAGCTTGTATTACTTTATTAGTTGTACTTCCCCCATTGGAAACATCTTTTGTAATTGTTTCAAATGGTATTTCTTCTTGAACAGTTATTATTTCTTCTGTAATATTTGAATAACTCTCAGCAATTTCTTGTACATTATTATTTAATTCTTCTTTAGATATTTCGGCTATTTTTATAGGTTCATTTCCTTCTTTTGTAATTATAATAGTATTTGTATTTGTTATATTTTCTTCCCTGCTAGGTATTACAATTTCATCTGCTGATAACATTATATGATTTTCTGCTAATATTTCAGATACTTTTGTTTTTGATGTTAATATTGTAATTTCATGATTATTAGAAAACTTTATTTTTACATTATTTAATTTTACATTTCCGGCAATTACCGATATCCCTAAGATCATAATAAATATTATACATATTACAATAATCTTTTTATAAGATATTAATGTAATTTTCTGTTTATTCATAAATCCCTCCTTAAAGTGATCCTTTATATTATACTATTTTTTTATTAATTTGTCAAATTTGGAATTTTTTGTATATTATATTATATTATATTATATTATATGTTGCTTGTACAAAAATATACATGCGGAAATAGAATTTTTGGGTGTTTTTAATTAATTTTATTGATATAAAAATTTCACTATGATATAATTAATTTGTAAAATAAATAAAATAGGAGGTATTTCTATGTGGATAGCATTGGGTATTATTGTTATATTGGTAATTGCTATAATTGCTATATACAATAATTTAGTTAGATTAAGACAAAAAGTAAAAAATTCTTGGAGTCAAATTGATGTACAATTACAAAGAAGATTTGATTTAATTCCAAATTTAGTAGAAACAGTTAAAGGTTATATGGAACACGAAAATTCACTTTTAACTAAAGTTACTGAACTTAGAACATCTTGGGCTAATGCAGGTACTGTTGCAGAAAAAGCTAATCTTGATGATCAATTATCAGGTGCTTTAAAAACAATTATGGCAGTTTCTGAAAATTATCCAGATTTAAAAGCTAATCAAAATTTTTCTGAATTGCAACAAGAATTACAAAACACAGAAAATAAAATTTCATTTTCTAGACAATTCTATAATGATAGCGTTACAATGTATAATACAAAATTAGAAGTTGTTCCATCTAATATAATTGCTTCTATTTTTAAATTTAAGCCAGAAGAATTATTTAAAGTAGAAAGTGAAGATGCTAGAAAAAATGTTAAAGTGGACTTTAACAACTAATTAATTATACAATTTAATTTTCTTAACAAACTACAATATAAAAGGATTTTAGTTCTAAATCTAAAATCCTTTTTATTATTGTATAGGCGAAATGCCTTTCTTATATTTCAAATATTTTTTTAGCATTATTATATGTAGCTTTTGCTACTTCTTCTAAAGTTATTCCTTTTATATCTGCTATTTTTTGTGCTATGTATTTTACATTTCTAGAATCATTTCTTGTTCCCCTTAAAGGTTCTGGACTGAGGTACGGAGAATCTGTTTCTATAAGAATTTTTTCTAGTGGTATCATTTTTATTATTTCTTCTGCATTTTTTGAATTTTTAAATGTTACTGGACCTGCAAAAGATATATAAAAACCTAACTTTAATCCTTCTCTTACTAAATCGACATTTAAAGGGCAACAATGAAATATTCCTTTTTTGTTACATCTATTAGTTTTTAATATTTCTAATGTATCATATACTGCTTCTCTTGAATGAATTACAATTGGAAGTTTTAACTCATTTGCTATTTCTATTTGCACAATAAATACCTTTTTTTGTAATTCCTTATTTTCTTTATTCCAATAATAGTCTAATCCAATTTCTCCAATCGCTACAACCTTCTTATTTTCTGCTATTTTTTTTATTTCTATTAAATCTTTTTCTTTAAAATTTTCTATATCATTTGGAGATATTCCTACAATTGCATTAACAAAATTATATTTTTCTGCTATTTCTATAGCTTTCCTAGAAGATTCCAAACTGTATCCCGCATTTATTATTTTAGTAATTCCTTCTTTATATATTTCTTTTATTAATTTATCTCTATCTTGTTCAAATTTCTCATCATTATAATGTGCATGTGAATCAAAAAATTCCATTCTTTCCTCTATTCCTCAACCATAACTACTACTGTTGCAACAGCATATTCTTTACAGTGTGATATTGAAATATCTATATTTTTTATTTTACTAAACTTTATATCTAAAAATTTTATTTTTGGATTTCCATTTTCGTCATTAATAACTTCTGCATTATGCCACGAGATATCAAATTTATGTTCTAGTAATGGAGATACCGCCTTATAAATTGCTTCTTTTGCAGCAAATCTTCCAGCATAATGATAATATTTTGCATTTCTTTTGCTTTCACAATATTCAATTTCAGCTGGTGTATATATTATTTTTAAGAAATTTTCTCCAGATCTTTCTATTGATTCTTTTATTCTACTTATTTCTATTATATCTGTACCACAAAGTATTTTCATTGTATTTTATCACCATCCAATTATATTTGATTTTTTGTAGGGGCAGATTCTATATCTGCATCATGAGTTTTTATGGGGCGGAAATGGATTCCGCCCCTACATCACTACCAATCATTTCAAACCTATCAACACTACAAAATTAATAACATTTAACATTAAAGATATTACTAATGCTATTAATATAACTTTGTTTACCTTCTTATTACTCTCTATATTTAATTCTTTATAAAAAACATCATGTTTATTTTTTATTTCATCATAAATATCTTTCAACTCAAATATTTTTTTCCATTTGCTATAAAACATTGTACCTGTTAACGAATTTGTAATTTCACTAAAAACTATTTCTTTTGTTGCTTTGCAAAATTTTTTCCTGATTCTTTTTATATTTTTCTTAGCTATAAAGCTATTTTCTAGTTCTTTTAAATATATTCTTTGGTATAAAGCTATTATTAAAGTATATAAATATTCATTCTCGTAATCAAATAATATTTTAGTATAATTATTTATATCTATGCTAGAAGTCATAAGACTAGCACTTTGTTTTGTAAACCCATATCTTGCATATTTAAATTGTCCATTTATACACATACTTTCTTTTAATTGTTTAGTATCAAAATCTAATGTACTATTGTTAGATAATACATTACTAAATTTTATAAAATCGTTTTCTAAATCTTTAAAATCTTCTTCTTTATTCCAATCATCCTGATCTATACATGAATATGTATAAACAAAAAACCTTTTATTATATAAATCTATTTCTTTAACTTCTTTTGAATTATTAACACCAATTATATTATCTATATAATCAGAAATTTCTGTAATGTTTCCAAATGCATCTGTTTGTATTTTTATGTTATTATAATCTTTTAATTTAGAAAAACCAGAATTTATATCTTTAAATTTATAGTTAAAATTTAATAAATCTGAAAACTTTTCGCTATTCTCTATATATGTTTTTATAAGTACAAAACATATTCCAGTATCCAAACAAATTATTTCTATTTTATCTATATTAAAAAATATTCCGTCTTCATCAGTTATTTTTCCTTGTATCTTTCTATCTAATCTATATTCAAACATGTTGCAATGTAATTTAGACAATTCTAATGCTTTTATATTATTTTTCATTTTACCCAAATTATTTATTTTATTCCTATCAAACGAAAATGTTGGGAAAAAATATTCTCTTACATTCTGAATAAAATATGAATATAAATTTAAATCTCTCTCTTTTTCAAATATTTTTAGATTACAGTTTTTATTATTTAATAAGCTTAATATGTATTTATCATATTTGTTTTTCTCTATAAAAAATGGTTTTATAAAATACGTATATTGATATTTTACTTTTAATTCCATTAATATCTCCTCTTTTGTTTTTATTTTTGATAATATAACCCATTATCACTTAAATGCCATTCTCCTATAAAATCTACATATATACTATTATCTAAATTAATTGATGGTTCTTTTGCAATGGCACCTACTTTATTTATACTTCCCCATACTCCATTCTTTTTTATAGCTGCAAATCCACAACTATTTTGTTCTGTTGCATCTTCGTAATCATAATTAATTACAACTTCTCCTGCTTTATTTACATATCCATATTTCCCATCTTTTTTACTTAAGAATAATGTATGTTCTGCTAATAAATCAGTAGCTTTCTTTTCTTCAAATTTAAAATTATAATATTTATATTCATTGTTACTATATATTTTTATATAACCCTTTTTAATATTTAATTCAGAAATTATTCCACTTATTTTTTGTCCTAAATTACTATCAAATATAACAGTCTCCGTTTCTGTTTTATCAGCTTGTATAAATCCAGCTTCTTCTATATACGCCATATTTATATATTCAAATGGTATAATTTCTTGGTTCTCTAAATTTATAATTCCATATTTACCATCTTTTTTTGCTATATAATAAATTGAAAATGCATATTTTAATTCTTCATACTGTGGTAATATTTTTTCTTCTTTTTTTATGTTTATTACACCACATTTTCCATCTTTTACTATTACTACACCATCATTCTTTACTTCTAATATGTCTTCATATTCTCCGTCTATAATAATACTTCCATCTTCTGTATTTATTAATTTCCAACTTCCTGCTTCTTTCACCGCAAACATAGTTGAACTCTTTAAATATTTTACTTCTTCATATTTTGGCTCTATTAAAATTTCTCCACTTGTGCTAATTAATCCATATTGGTTATTTTCATTTACAATTATATATTCATTTTTGTATCCTTCTTTTAATGTAAAAATATCTTTATATTGTACCGGTATTATTGTTTGTCCCTTCTCGTTTACTAACCCTACTTTTCCATCTTTTTTAACTATTATATTACTTTCTATACTTTTTAAGGCTGTTATTTCGTCATATTCGCATATCAACACTTCTTTTCCTTCAAAATCTATCAAACCATATTTTCCATTTTTGCTTACTCTTAATATATTGTTTTCATACCAAATATTTTGTTTTGAATCATAATTGTCTATTGTTTCTATTTTATCGTATCCTTTTAATATTTCTTCATTTTTATCATTAATAGCTTTTGTTTTGTATGTACCTGTTACATCATCAACATCATATGTACATATAAATATAGGCTTATCATTATTAGGTATTGTTACTATTTCATTATATGAAGGCTCTATTACTATTTCTCCTTCATTATTTATTACTCCAAATTTTTCATTAGTATATGCTGTATAATATGAATAATTTTTTACTTCTATTTTTTTATTGCTATCTTTTACTATATTAATAATTGAAACTATAATCATTATTATAACTGCAAAAGCTATAAATACTCCTGCAACCTTTTTTAAATTTAGCTTTGGTTCATTATCATATCTTCTACCTCTAGTTCTATTTCTACCCATATGTATTCTTTCCTCCTTCAAAAATTCTTTGAATTTTGTACTATTAATTCTTCACTTTTAACTTTTCACTGGGCGAGGGTGGAACCTCGCCCCTACATATCTATATTCATTGTTACTATATCATATTTTCCCTATTTTTCCAATAGTTATCATATAGTTTTTTAGCAGTTTGAGGACTATCTTCTCCTTCTTTGTTTTTTACTGGTGCAAAATCTTCCTCCCTTATTCCTCTAAGTATTGCAATATCATCAAACAATTTAAAACTATCAAATATAAATTGCTCGAACTTATATGCATTTGGTTTTTTTGGCTCGATTAAATCTCCGTTTTCATTTAAATAATTAGCTTTTTTAAATGCTATATGGTATTCCAATTGGTTTGTACTTAGTTTTTTTATAGCATTTATATTAAATAAATTACACATTATATGTGATTCTCCAAATATCAATTCTCCTTTGTCATCTGTAATTCCAGCTATATCTTTTGGAAGCTCTGTATATTCGATTACCTTTACTTTATTATTTTGTTTGCATAGAACTCCAACTTTTTCTTCTGGACTTCTTTTCAACACTGTTCTTGTTCCAATCTCATTACCTTTACTTACAGTCAATCCTAATAATAAATCATCTACATATTTTATTAGAATATTATCAACAGATCCTATAAATATCCATTCTATACCTCTTTTATCCATATCCTGTATAACGCCTCTATTCAGCATAGAATTAAAAATTCCTCCATTACCATTTGATGCTTCTTTTATAAGTCCATTTTCTCCTATTAAAACTTTTCCTTGTTCATTTAACAATGGCAATTCACTTTGTTTAAAAATATATACATCCTCTTTTGGGTATCCAAAAAAATTATTTTCTTGAAAAAATTGTATAGTATCTTCATTATTTTCATTACTAGTCATAATATACCATGGAATAATTACATTATATTTATTATTAGCTCTTTTTAAAGTATCTACTATAATTTCATATAAATACTTACTTCCTTTTTCTAATTCAATCTTATAAGTTCCCTTCGCCTTATCATGTCCGTAATCTAGTTCCTTGACCACCTGCCATTGTTGCAACTGCAAATTTATTACTTTTAATAATATCTGTTCCTATTTTTTTATAGCTTTCCAATCTTTCATTTGTTATTCTAGATGGGTTAACTCCTACAATAGGTTTAAGTTCTTCTAAATCTACATATAAATCTTCAAATGTCTTTTTATATAATTCATTCAATTCTTCAAAATTTATTCTTAATATTTGATTTATTAACTCTTCTTTAGTTTCCATACTTGAACTATCTATAAACTTTATAACATGTTCTTGGTTGTATTTTTCTAATATTTGTATTGCTTTTTCATATTTTTTTTCCATTTCTAATCCCCTTATCGTAAAGATCAACTATTACATAATATATCATTATTTTTAGTTTTTGTCCACTATTAATGTATTTTGTTAAAATCTTAACAAAATTGTAATTTAGAGGGTTGCCAATGGTTGCCAAACATCTACGTCCCCATTGGCAACCCTCTAAATTACAATTTGTATGAATTTTAACATATATTTTCTCAAACCTAAATATATATTAACAGAGGTGTGTCCATGTATAAATTTAAAATACTAATAATCAATATAAAAAATTCATTTATCCCCATTTGTATCTGTTTTTTTACTATATTTTTATTAATATTTTCAAAAGCAAATCTATCATCTGCAAAGACAGGTCTTGCTCTATGGGCTAATTCAGTGGTCCCTTCTTTGCTTCCATTTTTTATAGCAACAGAACTTCTTGGATATACAAATGTAATCTCTGTCCTTGGCAAATTACTAAATAGATTTATGAGACCTATATTTAATGTTCCTGGTGAAGGTGCCTTTCCTTTTATAATGGGAATTATTAGTGGTTATCCAATGGGTGCAAAAATTGTTTCAACTTTTAAAGAACAAGGAGTTTGTACAAATATAGAAGCTGAAAGATTACTTGCTTTTACAAATAATTCTGGTCCCCTTTTCATTATTGGAACTATTGGACTTGGATTATTTAAAAATACAAATACAGGTATTTTACTTTTTTTTACACATGTTTTAGCATGTCTTACTGTAGGTTTTATTTTTAGATTTTGGAAATCCTCAAAAAGATATGAGAAAAAAGGGGACAGTCCCCTTTTTTCTCACTCGACAGTTTCCATGTCAAATCTTGGTGAAGTTTTATCGAATTCTATAACGAATTCTATTAATACTATATTTTTAATAGGTGGATTTATTGTTCTATTCTCTGTAATAATATCATCATTAGAAAATAGTGGCATTTTAAATGGACTTGCTTATTTGTTATATCCTGTTCTTAACGTTTTTAATGTTCCATTAAGCTTTGCTACAGGAATATTTACTGGATTATTAGAACTAACCAATGGTGTTTGCATTATATCGAATATTACTAATTCTTCCATTTATAATAATATTATAATTTGTTCTTTTTTACTTGGCTTTGGTGGTTTTTCAATAATGCTTCAAATTTTAAGTATTACATCTAAAGCAAAAATTTCTATTAAACCATATATAATTGGAAAATTGCTACAAGCTATATTTGCATCAATTTATACATATATTTTTATTTATACTATTCCTTTTTTTAATTTGAATTTATAAATAGAAAAAAGGGGGCTGTCCCCTTTTTCTATAGTCCATTTTCTTCCATATGTTTTTCAAATGTAGTTGTATCCATTAATTCTCCTGTTTCTAAATCAAATAATAATTCATCATATCCTATCTCAAATCCTATTCTAATATTAATATATGCTATTTTATTTCCATATGTTGTTCCATATAAATCAACTTCTATATTTTCATAATCAGAAAGGAATTCATATTCTTTTATATAGTCATTAACTAATTGTGGAGTAGCTTTTGTTTCAATATAATTTTGAACATAAGAATTTATCTTTGAATCTATTAAATCATTTTCTGTCTTAATTGTATATATATTATATGTAATATTATCTATCTTTTTTTGTAATTTTTCGCCTGCAAATCCAAATAAATTTGGGTGTTTATTTACTTGTATTGTAGAATCCCATATATTTTTCATATCACGTGATATATATATAATTTTATCAACACTATTGTTATAATCTTCTAGGTTAAATACTTCACCTTCGGAAAAGTATTTATTATACTTTGTAAATCCTATTGTTTTTAAAGAATACATTTTTATATCCTCTGGCACACTAACAAAAGTTCTTTTAAATGTTCTGTCTGGCACCATATCTGATGTATGATTTTCAAAATATTTAATACTAGAATTTATAGTAGAAATAAATTCTGTATCTTTAAAATACAAATCACTTAACTCTAGTTGCTCTCCTGTGTATAAATCAAATATTACACTATATCCATCATATATATATGGTGTTCCACCTTGAACTGCATATATATACCCTAAAGCAACTTGAACACTCAAATATCCATTTATGCATTCTGTTTCTACCCTAATACCTTGATTTTCGTATAAATTCCAATCACTATCTTCATATGTATTTGCTTTATTTAATAAATTTAAATAATTATTAAATTCTTGTTCTTTATTTTGTAATTTAGTAATAGAATCATTTATAAATTGGTTTATTGTATTTTGTATTTTTTTATCTTTTAATCCAACAATATTATTGTTTTCTATTATATAACTAGAATTTACTTCATATCTTGCTACATCCATTTTATAATCATCTGGCTTAACCATTCCTGTTCCTTTTTTAGTGTATGGTGTAATTGTTTCTTCTTCTACTTTAATATTAATTATAGGAATATATCCTGCTTTTGACATAGCAACTTGTCCATTATATGTTAATAGCCATTCACATAAATTATCAACTGTTGTAGAATCTTTTTTTGCTTTATTATATATAGCATAATTGTAGTTTAATAATGGATATTCTTTAGATGCCATCGTTTCTTTTGTTGGTTCAATCCCATCTACCTTTATAAACTTAATTTCATTTCCATTTCCATACATATCTGCAGCATATGCATATACAGAATAACCTATTGCATTTTCTGCATTATCATATGTTGCAACTGCATCCATAAGTCCAGACATTGAACCTGGTATAAAATCTGTTTTTGGCTCCATTAACTCTGAACCTTCCATAAATGCTGTCATATAGTTTTGACTTCCAGAAGTTTCATTTCTTTGGTATGCAACTATTTCTGCATCATTTCCACCAAGTTCTTTCCAGTTTGTAATTTTACCTGAATATATATCTTTAATTTGTTGTTGTGTTAATGTATCTACTGGATTAGAAGCATTAACAACAAATACAAATCCTTCATACACTACTGGAACAAGTTCTAATTCTATATTTTTTGATTTTGCAGTATTAAACTGTTCATTTGATAATGGTGTACTAAAAATAATATCACATTTTCCTTCCATCAAATTATCAAATGAACCATATGTTGTAGAATGTGCTACCCTAGTTTCTGCTTCCTCTTGAGTAATATCAAAAAGGAAAGAAATTATTCCTCCTTCTAATGGAATTGTTGATGTTGAACCATCCATTTTGGGTAAATTTTTTCTTAAAATATCTTCTAATTCACTTGCTCTTGAAAGTTCTTTCTCTGTTGGTTCATAATACTCTGAAATATTCTCTACAATAGGTTTTTCTACATTGTTTTGATTATTCTCTTCTATCTCCTTATTATAGAAAAAAACAAAATACACTCCTGCCGAAATCAATAATATCAATATTAAAAATATTAATATTGCCGTAGAAAGTTTGATTTTAATTTGCTTCTTTTCTTTCATATTTTCCTCCTTTGTATGTTAATATAATTAATTATAATTAACTTTCAATATTTTTTTACATCTTTGGTTCACATGTTAAATTTATTCCTAGATTTTTTATTACATTTAATTCACTTTGTTCTATTATATATGTAGAATGTGCTTCGCACCCTCTTAATTCTCCTATATTTCTAATAACTTTTTCTATTACTGGATTTGTTGATGCACATATACTAAGTGCTATTAAGACCTCTTGTACATTTAAACAATATGATGTTCTGTAGGATGTTTTTTGCTTTGTTTTAAAAATTGCCTCTAATATTGAAGGTGATAATAAGTAAACATCATCTGGAATTTTTGCGCCTTCTTTTAATGCATTTATAATTGCAGCACTAGATGCACTTAAAAGTTCAGATTCTTTTCCTGTAACAATTTTTCCACTCGTTAATTGTATTGCAACTGTATTTTTATTTTCTAATTCTTCTTTTTCTAATGCTACAGATACTATTTCTCTAATTTTTATATTTAAATCTAGTTTTTGCATCATCATTTCTATTCTCTCTACTGTTTCAGCTGAGCACAATTCTTTTTTATAATCACATAAAGCATTGTAATATCTTCTTATAATTTCCATTTCCGCAGCTTTTCTTACTGCTTCATCATCAAAAATACATTGTTTAATCATATTCACACCCATGTCTGTAGGTGATTTATATATTTCTTTTCCTGTTATTTTTGTTAATATGTTCTTTAAAATTGGAAATGTTGATAAATCTCTATTATAACTTACAACTGTTTCTCCATATGCTTCCAAATGGAATGTATCTATCATATTAACATCTGCTAAATCTGCTGTAGCTGCTTCGTATGCTACATTTACAGGATGCATTAAACCTAAATTCCATACTGGAAATGTTTCAAATTTTGCATAACCAGCTTTAACCCCTTTTTTGTGTTCATGATATAATTGTGATAAACAAGTACCTAATTTCCCACTGTTAGGTCCTGGTGCAGTAACTACTACTAATTTCTTTGTTGTTTCTACATATGCATTTTTTCCATAACCTTCATCACTTACAATAACTTCTATATCGTTTGGATATCCAATTGTAGGATTGTGTATATATGTTTTTACATTTCTTTCTTTTAGTATTTTTTTCAAATGTTCAACACTAGATTGTCCATTATATAATGTTATAACTACACTGTTTATTGAAATACCTAGATTTTGTAAATTCTCAATTAATCTAATCAATTCTAGTTCATAGCTTATACCATAATCTGCTCTTATTTTACTTTTTTCAATATCATCAGCACTAATACAAAAAATAACTTCTGAAATATCTTTCAATTTTTCTAATAACTTTATTTTTGCATCTGGCATAAATCCTGGTAAAACTCTACTTGCATGATAATCATCAAAAATTTTCCCACCAAACTCTAAATATAATTTATCAAACATATTAATTCTTTCTTCTATTTTTTCACTTTGTATTTTTAAATACATTTCATTATCAAAACCTTGCTTCATCTTTTTCTTCCTCTCTTGTTTCAAAACAAAAATAGATTTAAAAATCTACGCCATAAAAATGGGGTTTTTTTTAAATCTATTATTTACTATTAATATATAAATATATTATCATTTTTTAGCAAATTTTGCAAGTGTTTTTTTAATTCATTTGCACTTTTCCTATAATATCTTCTATTTTTTCTATATTATGCTTTTTCATGTATTCTTCAATACCTTTTACAGTATTTACACTTGTATATGGATCAATAAAGTTTCCTGCTCCTATTGATACAGCTGATGCACCTGCAAGCATAAATTCTACAGCATCATCTCCATTTACAATTCCTCCCATACCAAGAATAGGAATATTTACAGCTTGTGCTACTTGATATACCATTCTTACTGCAACAGGTTTTACAGCAGGTCCTGATAATCCTCCAGTATTATTAGCTAAATGTGGTTTTCTTGTATTTATATTAATACTCATTCCAAGTAATGTATTAATTAGTGATACAGCATCTGCTCCTGCATCTTCAGCGCCTTTAGCCGGAAGTGTTATATCCGTTACATTAGGAGTAAGTTTTACAATTAAAGGTTTATCTAAAACTTTCCTTACTTGACTTGTAACTTCTCTCACACCTTCATATGTAGTTCCAAATGCTAAACATCCAGCTTTAACATTTGGGCAAGATAAATTAAGTTCTACTCCATCTATGTCTGCTTTATTTAATATTTTACAAAGCTCTACATAGTCTTCTATTGTACTTCCACATGCATTAACTATAATTGCTGTATTTTGTTTTTTTAGCCATGGTAAATCATATTCTAAAAAGTACTCAACTCCTGGATTTTGAAGTCCTATACTATTTAACATTCCACTTGGAGTTTCGTATATTCTAGATGGTTTGTTTCCAGGTCTTGGTTTTAAGGAAGTACCTTTTGTAATAATTCCACCAAGCTTGCTTAAATCAAAAAATTGACTATATTCTCTTCCATATCCAAAAGTACCTGATGCTACTGTTACAGGATTTTTCATTTTAATCCCTGCAAAATTAACTTCTGTATTCATAACTTTACACCTCATTTAAAATTTGAAACGAAAGGGGACAGACCCCTTTTGTTTCATTTGTTTTATCTTTATATTTTATTATTTATAGTAATGCCTTCGAAGAGCGGGCGACTACTAGTCGCCCCTACACATTTAAAATCATTTTTCTAAATTTTCTCGAGTCGCCGTGGGCGGCGACCCCTACATTATTATATTATAACTTTATTACTATCAAATACTGGTCCTTGTTTGCATACATGTTCATATCCACCAGTTACTACTTCTACTGCACATCCTAAACATACTCCAAGTCCGCATCCCATTTTTTCTTCTAATGATATTTGGCATGGAATGTTTTTTTCTTTTGCTAAACTTTGTGCTGCTTTTAATAATTGTAATGGACCACATGCAAATATTGCATCTATTTTTCCATCTTCTATATCTTTTTTTAATTCGTTTATTGCAAATCCATGTATTTTGTAACTTCCATCATCTGTTGTAATTACTAATTTATTTGATACTTTTTCAAATTCTTCTTCTAAAACTACTGCTTCTTTATTTCTAAATCCTAAATATGTATTTACATTAGCAACTTTTGAAGAATTTTTTGCAAGTTCATATAAAGGAAATACTCCTATTCCTCCACCAAGAACTGCAATGTTTTTATATCCTTCATGTTTAAATGTACCGTATCCTAGTGGTCCTATGATATCAACTAAATCTTCTTCTTTTTTTCTTGATAAAATTTCAGTTCCTTTCCCTTGAACTCTAAATATTATCTCTAAAATCCCATTTTCTTTATCTATGTTATATATACTAATTGGTCTTCTTAAAAACGGATCTAAGCCATTTGTTACTCTTATTTCTATAAATTGTCCTGGTTTTGCTATATCTGTAATTTCTTTAGCAGATAAAGAAAATTTAAATATATCTGGCTTTAGCTGCTCTTTTTTTATTAATTTAGATTGCAATTGTACTGGCATTTTCTACCTCCTATTAATTCATTGCACTATTTAATTCATCTCTCATTCTTATTGCTTCTGCTTT
>JAZSCD010000135.1:0-7379 GCA_045602745.1 Clostridia bacterium
TTTGGTGCTAAGGCTTCTTTTATCTCTTCATAATTATCTTGTTCCTTTAGTTTGTTTAGATATTCATTTGATTCTGCTTTTTCTTGAAGTTTACTTATGAATATATCTAATCCTTCATCTATTATAGTTCCTAAATCCACGACCATAGGCACTCCTATTGCAATTACTGGTATTCCAAGTGTATTTTTGCTTATTTCTTTTCTTTGATTCCCAACACCTGCTCCTGGTACAATTCCTGTATCTGATAATTGAACTGTTTTACTAATTCTATCTATACTTCTTGATGCCAAACTATCTATTACTATTATAAGTTTTGGTTTTATATTTTCTACTATCCCTTTAATTACTTCCATTGTTTCTATTCCTGTTGTTCCAAGAACTCCTGGAGCAATTGCACTAACTGGTCTTGTATTTTTTTCTAAATATTCTGGTACATATTTTATTAAATGTCTTGTAATATCAATTTCGTTTACAACTTTTGGTCCGAAGTGAATCTGGAGTTACATATATATTTCCAAGTCCTACAACCAAAATATCTCCTTCTTTATCTATATGCTTATTTATTAATTCTTTTAATTCCTTTGTAACTATCTCTGATGCTTTTTGTATTTCCTCATCTTGTGCTATTTTCAAGTCTTTTATATCTATTGTAATATATGTGCCGATTGGTTTTCCTATTGCTTTTTCTCCATTACTATCTATTATTCTTACTCTATTTGTTTTTATATTATTCCCTTCATCTATGGTTTCAGTTTCAACTCCTGGAATTTCTTCTAAATTATTTGCTTTCTTAAAAATATCTCTTCTTTCATCTGCCATGTCTGTATTAAAATTAAACATAAAAAATCACCTCTTTTACTAGTTTTAGTAAAAGAGGTAGTTTTATACATATAAATTGTAGTTTTGAGGTGTGATGTGGGATGTGTGAGGTGTGCTTTTAAGAATAGGCTTTGTAAGTTTTTTCGTAATTTCACACTTCCCACCTCTCACTTCACACTTCAAAATAAATTACATTTTTCTATAATCTTTTTCTAAATCTTCAGCTAATTCAAATCTATATTTTTGTCCTGTTATATTATCTTTTCTTGTTTCATCTATTTTTTCTAAAAACATTACTTCTCTTCTTACCCAAATTTTAGAGTCATTTCTATCATAAATTGGTTTATATATAACAACTCTTTCTTGTGTTTCAGAATCTAACGCTATATCTTCTATAAAATAGTAATTTCCTTTAAAATGTCTATATATTTTCCCTATTTTTACTTTCTCTATTTTTACTTTCTCCATTTTTATTCCTCCATTCATCAATATAAAAATATGGTTCAGGACAGTCCCCTTTTGTCCGCAAACAGAAGAGGGACAGTCCCTAGAATCATTTTAAATTTCTATCCTATCTCTAAACTTATTTTCAATTTGTTTTTTTAATTCTATATTTTTTTCTTTTTCTAAATTTGGATCATCTTCCATTATTTTTATTGCTACACTTTGGACTGATTTTAACATTTCTATATCTTCAAACAAATTTGCTATTTTAAATTCTGGAATCCCATGTTGTTTTGTCCCAAAAAATTCTCCAGAACCTCTAAGTTCTAAATCTTTTTCTGATATTATAAACCCATTATTGGTCTCCGTCATTATTTTCATTCTTTCTCTTGTGTTTTGTCCGTTTCCCTTCATATTTTAAAATACAATATGATTTAAATTCTCCGGCGTCCTACTCTTCCTCTTAATTGGTGAAGTGTTGCAAGTCCAAATCTTTCTGCATTTTCTATTACCATTATATTACTATTTGGAACATCAACTCCTACTTCGATTACTGTTGTAGAAATAAGAACTTGTATTTTTCCATCTTTAAATTCTTGCATTATTTGGTCTTTTTCTTTTGGTTTTAATTTTCCGTGTATATACTCTACTCTATAATTTGATAATATTTCTTTATATTTTTTATATACATCTAAAACTGCTTTTGCATCTATTTCCTCAGATTCCTCTACTAATGGGCATACAATATATGCTTGTCTTCCTTCTTCTAATTGTTTTTTTATAAAATTATTTACCCTTTCTTCCATACCCTTTGTTACTGCAAATGTATCTATCTTTTTTCTATTTGGAGGAAGTTCATCTATTATAGATATATCTAAATCTCCATACAATATTAATGCAAGTGTTCTAGGTATAGGTGTTGCTGTCATAACTAGTATATCTGGATTTTGACCTTTATTATTTATTATGCTTCTTTGTCTTACCCCAAATCTATGTTGCTCATCTGTTACTACTAACCCTAAATTTTTAAATATAACATTTTCCTCTAATAAACTGTGTGTTCCTATTAAAACATCTATCTCTCCGTTTTTTAATCTTTCTAATATATCTTCTTTTTGTTTTTTAGGAATTCCGCTTACTAATAATTCACATTTTATATTAAAATTTTGTAATAAGTTTTGAAAATTCTTTAAATGCTGTCTGCTAAGTATTGCTGTTGGTGCCATTACAGCTACCTGATAACCAGATTTTACAGCTTTATATGCAGAAATTATTGATACAGCTGTTTTTCCGCGACCCTACATCTCCTTGAAGTAATCTATTCATTGGTTTACTATTTTCCATATCTTTGTCTATTTCTTCTAATACTCTTGTTTGTGCTCCTGTAAGTTTAAATGGGAGCTGTTCTATTGCATCTTGCATTTTTATATTTTTATTAAATTCTATTCCTTTTACATCTACAGAATATTTTGTTTTAAGATTTAAAAGCGCTAATTGCATAATAAGTAATTCTTCAAAAACTAGTCTTTTTCTCGCTTTATTATATTCTCCAAAATCTTCTGGAAAATGTATATTATTTATTGCTTTAGTTATATCATCTAAATTATACTCTTCTAGTATATATTTAGGTAAAGTTTCTTCTAAATTAGTTTGTAATTCTTTTAGTCCATTCTCCATTATTTGTCTTATAACATTTTGAGATAAGTTATATGTAAGTGGATATATAGGAATTATTTTTCCTGTATTTTTAGCCTTATTTTCTTCGTCAAATACTGGAGAATTCATTTCTATAAAACCTATTCTTTTTTGAACTTTACCAAAAAATTTATAAGTTTCTCCAAGCTTAAATTTAGTTTTTAAATATCTTTGGTTGAACCATGTAATATGACAAATTCCTGTTTCGTCCCTAACAGTAAGTTTATATATTACCATATTCTTTTTTATTCTTTTTTCTAGCATTTTAGATACACATATTGCCTCTATTAAAGTTTCTTCGCCATCTTCTACATCTGCAATATTTTTTGCTTTTCCTCTATCTTCGTAGTTTCTTGGGAAATATGTTATTAAATCTTTTAAATTATATATACCTATGCTATTTAAGACCTCGGCTCTTGCAGGTCCAACACCTTTTATATATTTAATTTCTTTATTTAAATCAAACATTAATCGCTCCTTTTATTGTAAATATTTGACATATTGAAAATTATGTTTTATAATATAGGAAAATAAGGATCTACAAATATGTGGTTGCCATTATAATGTAAAACACATCTTCCACGGCAAAGCAGAGATGTGTTTTTGGTTTATTGTTGTTTGCTCTTCTCCTTTTATTTTCCTCTTAAGATTATATCTTAGGAGACTTTTATTGTCAATAATTCCCAGAACATTTTTTCGGTTTTGTGTTAACGTTCAGTAGAATATAAAAATTTGTAGAGATTCTGTAGGGGTCGGCCTTGGTCGACCCTAAAATTTAAAATTGTTTCTGTTTATTTGGGCACAGCAAGCCCTGCCCCTACAATTTTTTCAATTAATTATTTATTAATTTTTGCAGTTCAGGACAGTCCCCTTTTGTCCTATAACAAAAGAGGGACAGTCCCTAGAACTGCAGTTTATGTTTTAAACCTGTATTTCTTTTCTTTATATCTGCATTATCTATCATAAATTGTATTATATTTTTATTGCCTATTACTATTAAAAGTTTTTTTGCTCTTGTTATTCCTGTATATAATAAATTTCTTGTAAGTAGCATTGGTGAACTTTGTGGAATACACATTATTACAACATCAAATTCACTTCCGTTGTGATTTATGTATTGTAATACTATAACTATGTTCTAATTCATCTAAATTAGTAAAGTCATACCACGCTTTTTTTTCGTCATCAAAAAATACTTCTATTTGCTTTTCTACTTCATCTATTGCAGTAATTATTCCTAACTCTCCATTAAAAATTCCAGAGCCTGCTTCTAGTTTGTCATTTATTTCTTTTTCCCAATATATATCATAATTATTCTTTACCTGCATAACCCTATCTCCAGGTCTAAACACTCTGTCTCCACTTTGTTTTTCTACTTTCTTTTTAGGATTTAATGCATTTTGTAATTGTTTGTTAAGCTCTTTTGTTCCAAGCATTCCTTTTTTTGTTGGAGTTAATACTTGTATATTTTTAAAGAAATCATAATCTCCATATTTTTTTAGTCTTCCTGTACATAGTGATACAATATTTTGCAAAACTTTTTCTTGAACTGACTCATTTATATAAAAGAAATCTTCTATTTTTTCTTCTTTTTCTTCTGCTCCTATAAATCCTTCTCCATTATTTACTCTATGTGCATTTGTTATTATTTTACTTTTTGCTGCTTGTCTAAATATTTTATTTAATTCTATTGTTGTAATACTTTCAGATTCTATTATATCCTGAAGAACTATTCCGAGGCCCTACTGACGGTAATTGATTTATATCTCCAACTAATACTAGTTTTGTTCCTAAATATATTGCTTTTAATATATGATTCATTAAAAACATATCTACCATAGACATTTCGTCTATTATAAGTACATCTGCATCAACTGGTGTAATAGGATAATCTATATTAAAAAAACCTTCTTCTTCTAATTTTTTAATTTCTAAAAGTCTATGTATTGTTGCTGCTTCTTTTCCTGTTTGTTCTTGCATTCTTTTTGCAGCTCTTCCTGTTGGAGCACATAATACTACTTTTTTCTTTTTTGCTTCGTAAATTTCTATTATAGATTTAATTATTGTTGTTTTACCCGTACCAGGTCCTCCTGTAATAATACATACATTATTGCTATTTACTGCATTTATTGCCTCTTTTTGCTCTTCAGATAAAATTATATCTTGTTTACTTTCTACTTTTTCTAGTTCTACTTTAAAGTTCTTTATCTCTTTAATATTTTTTGTTTTATCCAATGCAATTAGTTTTTCTGCTATATTTTTTTCTGCAATATAAAAGTAAGAAAGATATACCCATTCTCCATCTTCTCTTTCTTCTAAATATATTTCTTCTTTTGCTTTTAAATTTATAATTTCTTCTTCTATGTTATCTTTATTAACATTTAATAAATCTGATACAAATTTTACTAAGTTTTCGTATAGTACACAGCTGTTCCCATTATTACCAGCTAAAACTAAACTATATTTTATACCACTTGCAATTCTTTGACCATTATCTATTGCTATTCCTAAATTCATTGCCATTTTATCTATTTTTTTAAAATCTATACCATATGTTATATCTAATAAAATATATGGATTTTCTTCTATTTTGGAAATCGCATCTTGTCCTAATTTTTCGTATACTTTTTTACTATTTTGACCAGTTATTCCGAAATCTTTCTAAAAATCCTACAACTTGCCATAGTTCCCATTTTTCATTAAATTCTGTGCTAATTTCTTCTGCTTTTGATTTACTAATTCCTTTTATATTAGCTAGTCTTTGAGGTTCAAATTTTAATACTGCAATTGTTTCTTCTCTAAATTTATCTACTATCCTTTTAGCAGTTGCAGGACCTACTCCTTTAATTATTCCACCTGATAAATATTTTTCTAATGCCTCTAACGTTTCTGGCATTATTTTTTCAAATGTCTGTATTTTAAATTGTCTTCCATATTCTTGGTGATTTACAAAATTACCAACTAATTTAAGGCTATCTCCTTTATTTATAAAAGGAAGATAGCCTACTATTACAGTTAATTCTTCGTCTGTTTCAAACTCTGCTATTGTATAACTATTTACTTCGTTTTGATATATAATTTCAGAAATTTGTCCTTTTATTTCCATTATTGCTCCTCTTTTTTGAAAACGGGCGATTAAAATCGCCCCTACATTTTCTCTTATTTTCTAATATTTATATATCATAAAAATATCTATATGTAAATCATTTTTTATCCATATTATCTATTAATTCTTTGCAAGTTTTCCAATCTATACACTGTATAAATTTATAATCTTCTTCAAGTTTTTCTACTATTTCTTTTGTTTTATCTGAAGACCCTAAGTCTGTTACTATTACATTTTTTATGCATTCTTCTTTTCCATATAATATTCTAAATAAAATCGAACGCATAAAACCTTCTATTTTTTCTTCTTGATTTTTTACTGCTATTATAAAATATATTCCGTCAGATTCTAGTTTTGTATATGTACAAACATAGTATATTGTTTTTATAATTTCTATTAAACCATATAGTGCTAATGTCCATATTATACCATTTGTAATAAAATCTAACATATAATTCACTCCTGGTTTATTATATGTTTTTACGGTTATTATGGTTACGATTTTAAAATCATATTGCAAACGTTGTAGGGGTCGGGTTCCACCCCGACCCGATAAAATGTTGTGCTTGCTCATCTGGCGTGCAGGGATGGAACCCTGCCCCTACAAATAATAAAATTCAAATTATATAATTAAATTATAATTCAACCATTTTTTCCCAAGCTAATTCTTTATCTCCAAAATGTCCGTAATTTGTTGTTTTTGTATATATTGGTTCTTTTAATTTTAAATAATTTATTATTCCATTTGGCGTTAGGTCAAATTTTCCTTCTATTATTTTTATAATTTCGTCTTCTGGTATAGTGCTTGTGCTAAATGTGTTTATAAATATAGATAATGGTTTTTCCATTCCTATTGCATAAGCTACTTGTAATTCGCATTTTTTAGCAAGGCCGTTTGCTACTATGCTTTTTGCTATATGGCGAAGCATATATGCTGCGCTTCTATCTACCTTGCTTGCATCTTTTCCAGAAAAGGCTCCTCCACCATGTTTTGCATATCCACCATATGTATCTACAATAATTTTTCTTCCTGTAAGTCCTGTATCTCCTAAAGGTCCTCCTATTACAAATCTTCCTGTAGGATTTACATATATTTTTGTATTTTCATCTATATATTTTTTGTCTATTACTTTGTTTATTACTTTTTCTGTAATGTCCTTTTTCATAGTATCTAAATCTACTGTATCTAAATGTTGGTTTGATATTAATATTGTATCTATTCTTGCAGGTTTATCATCAACATATTCTACTGTAACTTGTGTTTTTCCATCTGGTCTTAAATAATCTATCTTTCCATTTTTTCTTACTTCTGTAA
>JAZSCD010000136.1:0-7408 GCA_045602745.1 Clostridia bacterium
GCTGAAAGAATGTACACAGATGTACAAGCTCAAGACAAAGAAGTAAGAGATGCTAACATGGACAAGTTAGCTGAAGACGTAAAAGCATATTTTGTAGAAAAATATGGAGAAGAAAGAACTGAAGAAATAAAACAAGATATAGCAGATGGTTTATATAAATTAGAGAAAAAATCTGTTAGAAAAATGATTTTTGAAGAACATAAAAGACCAGACGGAAGAGCAATAGATGAAATAAGACCACTTTCTTGTGAAGTAGGATTATTACCAAGAGTACATGGTAGTGCGGTATTTACAAGAGGTCAAACACAAGTGATGTCAATTGCAACATTGGGTATGGTAACAGAAGAACAAAAATTAGATGGTTTAGATGAAGAAACATCAAAAAGATATATTCACCACTATAATTTCCCAGGCTATAGTGTAGGAGAAGCAAAAACATCTAGAGGACCAGGTAGAAGAGAAATAGGACATGGGGCTTTAGCAGAAAAAGCATTAGTTCCAGTAATACCAAGTGAAGAAGAATTTCCATACACAATAAGAGTTGTATCAGAAGTATTATCTTCAAATGGATCTACATCACAAGCAAGTATATGTGGAAGCACTTTAGCATTAATGGATGCTGGTGTTCCAATTAAAAATCCGGTTGCAGGTATTTCAACAGGACTTGTATCAAATCCAGAAGATTCAGATGATTATGTAATGCTTACGGATATCCAAGGATTAGAAGATTTCTTTGGAGATATGGACTTTAAAGTAGGTGGAACAAAAAATGGAATAACAGCTATACAAGTTGATATCAAAGTTGATGGATTAACATACAAAATAATAGAAGAAGCTTTTGCTAGAACTAAAAAAGCAAGACAATATATTTTAGATGAAATAATGTTAAAAGAAATAGCAGAGCCAAGAAAAGAATTATCTAAATATGCACCTAAAATAACAGCGATGACTATAAATCCAGACAAAATAAAAGATGTAATTGGAAAAGGTGGAGAAACAATTAATAAAATAATTGACCAAACAGGTGTTAAAATAGATATAGAAGAAGATGGAAGAGTGTTTATATATACAGAAGATTCAGAAAAAGCTGCTAAAGCACAAAAAATAATAGAAGATATTACAAGAGAAATAGAAGAAGGGGAAATATACGAGGCAACAGTTACTAAAATAATGCCATTTGGTGCATTTATGGACTTAGGTGGAGGAAAAGAAGGATTACTTCATATTTCTAAAATATCAGAGAAAAGAGTAGAAAAAGTAGAAGATGTATTAAAAGAAGGAGATACATTCTTAGTAAAAGTCCTAGATATAGATAAACAAGGAAAAATAAGCCTAACAAAAAAAGGATTAGGAATAGAAGAAGAAACAACAGAAGAATAATAAAACATATTGCAAACGTTGTAGGGGCGGACGACTCTGTCCGCCCGAAAATATATTGCGAATTATGTAGGGGCGACTAGTAGTCGCCCGCTTCTTACAGAGCCTTACCATAAAAGATAAAAAATATTGCAAAAACAATAAAATAGGAGTATAATATAAAAGGTGGCAAAATAAAATATATTTGAAAGATATTTATTTAGCCATCTTTTAAGGTAAAAACAAACAAAATAAAGAGAGGTAAAAAAATGGAATATTTATATATACTACAACAAGCATTAGTTTGGATTATAACAATATTTTGGTTATATAATATAGTTATAAGTGCATGTTCATTGGTAAAGTTAAAAGAAAAACCATTAAAAGTAAAAAAAGATCATAAATTTATGGCATTAATACCAGCGCACAATGAAGCAGCCGTTGTTGGTAATTTAGTAGAAAGTTTAAAAAATCAAAATTATCCAAAAGAATTATTAGATATATATGTAATTGCAGATAATTGCACAGATAACACGGCAGAGGTTGCAAGACAAGCAGGAGCAAATGTATATGAAAGATTTGATGCAGAGAAAAAGACAAAAGGTTATGCAATGCAATGGTTTTTTAATAAATTAAACGAAGAGGGTAAAGATTATGATGCAATGTGTGTATTTGATGCAGATAATGTTGCAATGCCAGATTTTATTAAAGCTATGAATAAAAAACTTTGCCAAGGAGAAGAAGTTGTTCAAGGATATAGAGATATAAAAAATCCAACAGATTCTTGGGTATCAGCAGGTTATGCATTATTCTATTGGACAATGCATAGATTTTATCATTTAGCAAGATATAATTTAGGACTATCTCCATTATTGAATGGAACAGGTTTTATGGTAAAATATGACCTTATAAAAGAAGAAGGATGGAATACAAAAACATTAACAGAAGATATAGAGTTTTCATTAATTAATATTTCAAAAGGAAGAAAATTAGGTTGGGCAACAGAGGCAGTCGTATATGATGAACAACCATTTGAATATAAACAATCTTGGACACAAAGAATGAGATGGTCAGTAGGGCATATTCAATGTGTAAAATACTATTTAAAAGATTTAGCAAGAGGTGTAAAAGAACATAAAACATTAATGAACTTTGATGGACTGCTTTATTTAATGGGAATGCCAATGCTTATAATAACATTAGGGCTATTGGTAGTAAATTTTGTAATATATGCAGCAAATGGAATGACAACAGCAGCATTACTTTGGAATTATGCAAGATATATAGGTGCTACCTTCTTTTTACCACCATTAACGGCAATTCTTATAATGTGGTTAGACAAAAGACCGATAAAACCTATGATTAAAGGAATTATTTGTTACCCTCTATTTATGGGATCTTGGATACTAATAAATATAAAAGCATTAATTAAACCAGATACAACATGGACAAAAATTGAACATACAAGAAGCGTAAAGGTTAATGAATTGTCAAATTAATTTTAATATTATAGATAGGCGATAATGTTTAGGTCGCCTATTTTTATTGGTTAAAATGTTAGGAAATGCATATCATAATAGAGTAAAAACATTGTAGGGGCGGGCCTTGTGTCCGCTCACAAATTTATAAATTGAATTTAATAAATTGATTTACAATTTAAAAATATTTTACAAAAACAATTTATAATGATATAATCTATTAAAATTAATTTTGGAGTGGAAAATATGATTATAGATAAAATAATAGAAAGTAAAATAAAGACATATGCATTTGTTGGTCCATCTGGAACAGGCAAAAGCTATAGAGCGCAAATGGTCGCAAGTGAAAAAGGAATAAATTATATAATAGATGATGGATTATTAATTAAAGATAATGAAGTAATTGCAGGAGTTTCTGCAAAAAAAGCAGCAACCAAAATAGAAACAGTAAGAAAAGCTCTATTTAATAATCCAGAAGAAGCAAGAGAAATAAAAAATGCTTTTATAAAATATAGACCAGAAAGTATTTTAATACTTGGAACTTCAGATAATATGATACAAAAAATTAGAGAAAATTTAGGACTTCCAGAACTTACAGAAACTATATATATAACAGATGTTGCAACAGAAGAAGAAATGCAAGAAGCTAAAAGAATTAGACAAACACAAGGTAAACATGTAATACCAGTACCAACATTTGAAATTAAAAAAGATTTTTCTGGATTTATATTAGATCCACTTCAAATATTTAAATCAAAAGGAAAAGATGCAAAACCATATATATCGGAAAAATCAATCATAAGACCTACATTTAGTTATTTAGGAAATTTTAAAATATCAGATACAGTATTTAGACAAATAATAGATTACTTAATATCAAAAACAGATTCAATACATAAAGCAACTAGGGTAAGAATTGAAAAAATAGGGGAAAACGAAGGAATTTCTCTATATATAGAAGTTGTAATAGTTTATGGATATAATGTAGTAGAAGAATCTAGAGAATTCAAAAAGAAATGTAAAAGAGAAATAGAAAATTTAACAGCAATGAATGTAGAAACAATAGATATAGTTGCAAAAGGAATTCATATTCCGGATGTGAAATGAATTAAAGAATTTAAATAAAAGAAGGAGAGATAAACATGGAATTTATAGTAGGAATAGACGGACCAGCAGGAAGTGGAAAAGGAACTGTAACAAAAAGAATAGCAAATCAATTAGGATTAATAAATATAGATACAGGAAGTACATATAGGTGCGTTGCATTAGAAGTATTAAATAGAAAAATAGATATTAAAGATAAAGAAAAAATAATAGATGTAGCCCAAAATATAGAAATAGATATAAAATCGTTACCAGAGGGTGATAAAATTTTCTTGAATGGTAAAGAAGTTACAAAAGAAATTCGTTCAAAAGAAGTAACTGAAGTAGTATCACCAATTTCGTCTATAAAAGAAGTAAGATTTGCAATGGTAGAATTACAAAGAAAATTAGCGCAAGGAAAAAATGTAATAATGGAAGGAAGAGACATTTGTACATATGTATTTCCAAATGCAGATATTAAAATATATTTAGATGCATCTATAGAAGAAAGAGCAAAAAGAAGATTTAAAGAAAATCAAGAAAAAGGCATAGAAATGTCATACGAAGAAGTGTATGAAAGCATAAGAAAAAGAGATGAAAATGATAAAATAAAAGAAATAGGTGCATTAAAACTAGCAGAAGATAGTATAATAGTAGATACAACAAGTTTGACAATAGATGAAGTTGTAGAAAAAATAATAAAAATAATTAAAGAGAAACGATTCTAGGGACTGTCCCTCTTTTGTTCCGGATGGAAACAAAAGGGGACTGTCCTGAATCGTATAAATTAAATCTAAAAGGAGACTACAATGAAAGAAATCTTAAGAAAAATTATAAAATTTATATTAAAATTAGTAGCAATAATAATATATAGACCTAAAATAAAAGGAAAAGAAAAATTAGAAGAAGTTCAAGGCGCATTAATTTGTCCAAATCATGTACATGCATTAGATTCTGCAGTTATAGTATTAATGAATAAAAGAATAATAAGGGTTCTTGCCAAAGAAAGTTTATTTAGATTTAAAATTTTAAAATGGCTTGCAAGTATATTTGGAGTATATCCTGTAAAGGATGGAAAAAAATCTATGGAAAGCATGAAAATATCTCTTAGATTATTAAAAAATAAAGAATTATTATTAATATTCCCAGAAGGAACTAGAAATGGAATGACAAAAGGTGTAAAACCAAAAGAAGGTGCAATAAAACTTGCAATAAGAGCAAATGTACCAATTATTCCAGTAGGAATACAAGGTTCTTTTAAAGCATTTACCAAAGTAAAACTTAATATAGGAGAACCAATATATTATTCTGAATACAAAGAAGAAATAAACAACAAAGAGCTTTTAGAAGAATTAACACAAGATTTAATGAATAAGATTATTAAACTAAGAGATGAAGAAATATAATAATTCGTAAGCCCCTATAAAATATTTTAAGAGGGCTTATTATTTAAATAAAAAAACAAAAGCCCCTAAACTACTTTGACGTAATCAAGGGCAATTGCGAGGGGGGGAGTTTGCTTAGGGTTATGAGTCCGGCGTAGACGGAACTACTATGTAGTAGGATCCATCTAAAACCTGGTAAAGAGTCTGACCCTCTTCTACCAGTTTTTCTTCATAGAAAATCTGAAGTACGTATACGTTTGAGCTAGAGAGTGATGAGAACTTTTGTCCATCCTCCTTGAAGATATAAACGCCGTCCTTCTTGAACTGCGTAATACAGTCGCTTTCTTTTAAGACTTCGAAAATATCGAAGACCTTAAGGCCGTGGCCTTGTCCATTTTTGTCAGTAATATCATAGTATGATTTTACTGTTACTAACCCTTCGTAAGGAGATGAAGGAGATACTATCTTAACTTCTTCTCCAACGATGAGTTCCTCTGCAACGAGATCACTCATGTAATAAGAATACTCAACGAAGACTGATATGCCATATACTATCGCGACAAACGCGATACATGCAGCAAAGAAGATAAAATATATCTTAAGAGTCTTCTTGGCTTCTTTGGTCATTTTTTTTGTCATTTTTCAAAAACAAACCTTTCGTATAAAATATAAGCCAAATCCCCCTCAATAATAATTTGACTTACTTTAATTTTACCATATCATGCTAAAAAACGCAAGCTTAGCCCTTGACAATGCTACATTATGTAAGGTATAATTAATTGTTATTATAAATATAAAAAAGAGGGGTTTTAAATAATGAGTAACGAAAAAATTAGAAATGTAGCAATTATTGCACACGTAGATCATGGAAAAACAACAATAGTAGATGCACTTCTTAAACAAAGTGGAACTTTTAGAGAAAATGAACAAGTACAAGACAGAGTAATGGATTCTAACGATATAGAAAAAGAAAGAGGAATTACAATTTTAGCTAAAAATACATCTGTTATGTATAATGATATAAAAATAAACATAGTAGATACACCTGGACATGCTGACTTTGGTGGAGAAGTAGAAAGAGTACTTAAAATGGTAGATGGAGTACTTTTATTAGTTGATGCCTTCGAAGGTGCAATGCCACAAACAAGAGAAGTTTTGAAAAAATCATTAGCTTTAAATTTAAAACCAATAGTTGTTATAAATAAAATAGATAGACCAGGTTCTAGACCTTTAAAAGTAGTTGATGAAGTTTTAGAATTGTTTATAGATTTAGGTGCAAATGACGAACAATTAGATTTCCCTGTTATATATGCTTCTGCAAAACAAGGAATTGCAAAAATGGATTTAAATGAAGAAGCTACAGATATGAAATGTGTATATGAAACAATAATAAATACAATAGAAGCACCTAAATGTGATGAAAATGGACCAATGCAAATGTTAGTTTCTAATATAGATTATGATGATTATGTAGGAAGAATTGCGGTAGGAAGAGTAGAACGTGGAGTTATAAAAGCCGGAATGCCAGCAATAGTTTGCAAAAAAGATAAAAATGCAAATGCAAAAATAGTTAAAGTTTCTACATATATGGGACTAAAAAAAGTAGAAGTTGAAGAAGCAAAAGCCGGAGATATAGTAGAAATATCTGGAATAACAGATATAAATATAGGAGAAACAATTTGTGATATAAACAATCCAGAAAAAATAGATTTTGTTGATATAGATGAGCCAACAGTTACAATGACATTCTCTGTAAATAATGGACCGTTTGCAGGAAAAGAAGGAGAATTCGTAACTTCAAGACATATTAGAGATAGATTATTTAAAGAATTAGAAAGAAATGTATCTTTAAGAGTAACAGAAACAGATACTCCAGATTCTTATGAAGTAGCAGGAAGAGGAGAACTTCATTTATCAGTTTTAATAGAAAATATGAGAAGAGAAGGATTTGAACTTTTAGTATCTAGACCTAAAGTTATCTACAAAGAAATAAATGGAGAAAAATGTGAACCTATAGAAAGATTAGTAGTAAATGTTCCAGATGATACTCCCTTCTTCAACAACTATCGTCCTCAGTTCTACTTCCGTACCACCGACGTTACCGGC
>JAZSCD010000137.1:0-9671 GCA_045602745.1 Clostridia bacterium
AATGCAGATTAGTTGATAAAGCTGAAAAATATGAAAAAGAAAGACAATCTATTTTAGCAGAAAATAAAGAAATTAAGGAAAATTTTAAAACATTAGAAAATGATTATGCTATTAAACTAAAACAAGAAATAAGAAAAGTTGAAAACAAATACGAAGATGAAATTTATAATTTGAAAAAAGAAAATAAGTTTTTGAATAAAATTATAAATACCTTTGAAAAAACAGTTAATAAGTTTATAAAATGGATAGTAAAGAAATTTGATATATCAGAAGAAGATAATTTAATAAGAGATTTTGAAAAGGAGACACACACTTTTATTGATCCAGAAAAACAACTGAAAAAAGAAGAACGAGAAAAAGAATGGGATTTAGAAATATAAAATCAAAAGAGCACTCCTACAGGAATACCCTTTTGATTTTTCATTTAGTCCAGCCATAGTAACTATACATCGCATATATTGCAGTAGCTACCGAAGGATGAACTTGTTCTTGTACAATCAATTTTGTTGTTTTTCTTATTTCGAAACATTGATTAATAACCATATCTGACCTTTTAATTTTTTCGCTCCATATAGGTATATTATATTTTATAAAATTAAAAATATTTTCAGATGGTGCAATAAATATCATATTGTCAGGGTTTATTGTCTGCCATACAGGAAAGATTACATTTTCATAGAAATCATTTATTTTCTCGAGACTCTTTGAATATCTTCTTTTCTGAACTATAACTCCGTTTTTCATAATTGCATAATAAGAGTCATCTTGAAAAAAAGAAAAAATAACATTTAATTCGTCGCTTTCAGCATCTTCATACCACTTGAAAGAATTTGTTACACAAGTTTTCTCAAAATAGTATTCAATTCCTTCAGGTACATATTCTTTGATTAACTGGTTATCTATGAAAAAATAATCATTTATTTTTGCATTACCAGTATAATCATAGTATTCATCAGAGCAAATGGAGACTGCCGTAATTGATGAATCCAGATTTAAGACTTCTCGTAAAGTTTCAAAAAAAGACATCTCTAAACCAAAGTTTTTGGTCTCAAAACGAATTTCTTTTCCTGAGAAATCTATCACTGATATATCAATAGAATCTTTTGAAATATAAACTCCTGCAAATGACTGATAATTTGGATTAATCATTAGTTTCTTCGTAGTTGTTGCTTTTAAGGGTCCATTCAATAATAATTCAGGCAAAATTTTATCCATAACAGGAAAACTAATACCCATTTCTGTTTTTATTTCAGTCTTGTATTTTTCATTACCTTTTCTTAAATCCCGAAAAAAAACTTTTCCTCTTGAAATAAACTCTTTTGATTGCATAAAGATTCACTCCTTAAAATTAAGGGTTTTATATTGCTATTTATATTATCCTCGCATAGCTACGAGTTTTGGTCAGATTTTTGCTTATTAATGAATTTTTTCAATCAGTTTGCTAAATGTTCTAATTCCTTCATAAGCAATTTTCAGACATTTTACATCTTCATCAGTAATGTCTTCTACTGCCTCTTCAATACGTGAAGGATTTACAAAAATTCTGTGATCATAGCTTCTTGGTCTGAACCCCTTTTCATTCCTTTCAATATATTCTTCAGAAATTACTCTAAAATTCAAACTATACTCGCCATTAGGAACATGCTCACGAATAAGATATACCTTTCCGTCAACAGCTTTGCCTATAGCAATATCTTGTGGATATGCCCAAAAGCTATTAGCAGACCAGAACATATAATATGTTCCTTTTTCATTGATATACTTTAATCCTGACTGATAATCACCTACAACTATGTCATACATGTAACAACGACAATAGTCAAGATTTTTATCCGGAAAAAGTTCTTTTAATCCACGTTTTTCATCACCATTATAAAATGCTTCTTTAATCTGACGTGGCTTTAAATTTTTTCGCCAAATTATATAATGTCTGCCTTTTGCTTTGAATTCTGCAATTTGCCGTTTACTAAATTTCATCGCAAAATTCTCCTTTCCAAATTTTATGGTTTTGTATTGCTTTTCCGTCTATTTAGCCTGACCAAACTAAATATTTTAAGGATTTATACTATAGTTTTTACACTATAAATACTATAATAATATATCATAAATTATGTAAATACGCAACTAAAATAATAAAAAACTATTGACACTAAAATAATAAAAAAGAGGGTTTTCCTTTATATAAAAGTAAAAGCACTTCCAATTTTAGAAGTGCTTTTATGCGTCAGAAAAATTGATTATGGTTGATAAGCTTCAGGAGGTTCTTCTAGCTCTTCTAAATCCACTATACCATACAGCGAATCTTTTTGATAACCTTGTTTTACATAAGAGTCAATTGTTTTCATTCTTTTGGTTATGGTTCTAAATCCTTCATCCTCACTTAAATAAGCAAAGGTTAAAATTTTTTTTGGCATAGAATAAACACCAACTTTAATCCATCCTAAAACTCTTATTAGAAAATCAACTTGTGGAGCTGTTCCTGTAAAATCGTAATCCCATGCGAATTTTCTCCACTTTTCATATTCTATAGGATTGTTTTCTTTAAGTTGATCAATATATTGTTTTGCATACTCTACATGCACAGATCCTCCAAAATAATTAGTTAAATCAATTTCTTCATCCTTTCATAGGTTGATTTGTTTTTTATGTTTTATATCTATTCTGACCTAATAGATATGCCAAAGGATATTAATACTATACAATTTATAGTATTGCTATTATATCACCATTTTATGTTGATTGCAATATGAAAGAATTTTGAATTCCAAAAATTAAATTTTTTCAAAAAAATGAAACATCTAATAAAAATTTTGGATTCTTATATATGAAATTTCAAAAAAATTACCAATTTTTAAATTTTTGGGTAACTTACTTAATAGAGAAAATAAAAAAATAAATTCTTATATCTGAAAAAGCACATTGAAAATTTAATAATAGACTACAAGCACAAATTATGAAACTTCTGTCTGGCTAATGTGATGTAAAGGGGCAGTTCACTAAATGTGGAATGAGGGCAAATCTCATATGGATATTTAAATATCATTTGTAGTCTTTAAACTGCATAAAAAAGTTAGAATTGGTAAAAATTAGAATAAGAGGTGATTAGACTATGGAAAATAAGAAAAAATATAAAAAGAAAAATGATTTTAAAATAAATATTATATTTAATGAAAAGGGAGAAGAACTATATACGATTATAGAAAGAGCTTTTGGTAATTATTGTCTGAAGAAAAATTAGATACAAATAATGGTATTAAACGAGATAGTATGGTATAATTGGCGTAAGAGTATCAATATTATCTCATATATTTTTATAGCAAAAGGAGGTAAGAGTGAGCTATACAATAATGAATAATATTGATTATAAAGTAGGCATATATATAAGACTTTCAAGAGAAGATGAAGAAAAAGAAAAATATCAAGAAAGTGAAAGTATTGGAAACCAAAGAACTTTATTAATGCAGTATCTTAAAGAAAATAAGCTGAATTTTATATCAGAATATGTTGATGATGGAGTAAGTGGTACTAGTTTTGATAGACCAGGATTTAATAGAATGATTGCAGACATTGAATCACGGAAAAATAAATATGGTTGTAACAAAAGATTTATCAAGACTTGGTAGAAATTATGTACAATCAGGACTATATATTGAAAGTTATTTTCCAGAACACGAAGTAAGGTTTGTAGCTATTTTAGATAATATAGATACAGCTTATGATTCATCAAATAATGATATAGCACCATTTAAATCAATATTAAATGAAATGTATGCGAAAGACACATCAAAGAAAATAAATAGTGTCTTGCAAGCGAAAAGAAATTTAGGAGAATATTTAGGTACACCACCTTACGGCTATAAAAAAGATCCAGAAAATAAATACCATTTAATAGTAGATGAAGAAGCAGCAAATGTTGTTAAATTAATATACCAAAAATATTTAGAGGGCTTTGGTACAATGCAAATAGCAGACTATTTAAGCAGAAAGAAAATTCCAATTCCATCAGATTATAACAAAAGGAAAAGAGGAATTAAATCTTTGAATTATGGGTTGTGGCAACAATCTACTGTAAGATTCATTCTTTCAAATGAAATTTATACAGGAACAATAGTGCAGGGAAAACGAAAAAAAGTAAGTTTTAAATCTAAAAAGTTTATTAACTTACCAGAGGAAGATTGGGTTAAGGTAGAAAACATGCACGAAGCAATAATAAGTAAAGAAGATTTTGAAAGAGCAAGGAAAGTAATTGACGCAACTAAAGGTTCAAGAGTAGTTCAAAACGATTATTTATTTAAAGGATTACTTAGATGCTATGATTGTAAAGGATATATTGGAATAAGAAGTCCAGATAAAAACGGAAATATTTATGGCAGATGTCAGAGATATGGAAGATTTGGAAAGTTTGATGTATGTTCTCCACATAATTTTAATTATCAAGTTTTTGAAGAACAAATGATAGAAGTTTTAAAAGGAGTTTGCAAAGAATATACAAATAAGAAGAAATTAGAAGAAATTGCAAAACAAGCTAAAACAAAACAAGAAAAAGAGTTTGATATAAATAAACAAATTGAATTATTTAAACAAATAATAGAAAAAGAAACTAGGAAACTTGAGGTAATGTATGATGACAGATTAGCTGGAATAATTTCTCTTGATGAATATATGAAAAATGCAAAAAGAATAAAAGAAATTGTAAAAGGTTATGAAGAAAATATTAAAGATTTAGAAAAAGAATTAGCAGGAGAAAATACAAAAAATAAAGAAACTAGATTAGATAATTTAATAGAAGAGTTTCTTGAGATGGAGAAACCAACAAAAGAGATAATTAGAGAATTTATAGAAAAAATAGAGATTCATAGTGATAAACAAGTTGATATATATTTCAACTTTAAGCCACTACAAGATTTAAATAATAATTTTATATGTGCTAAAAAAGAATATGAGAGAAAAGTAGGTTAAAAACTGTCCACAACTGCAATACACACATGCTGCAATGTGGGCAATTATTGCATATAGTAAATTAGGTTTCGGAGATAAAGCAGTAGAGTATTATAAAATGGTAAATCCAATTGAGCATAGTAGAACAAAAGATGCTGCAAGGAAATATAAAGTAGAGCCATATGTAATTGCAGCAGATGTATATGGAGCTAAAAATCTACAAGGAAGAGGAGGATGGACATGGTATACAGGTTCTAGTAGTTGGTTTTGCAAAGCTGGTCTTGAAGATATATTAGGATTAAAAGTAGAAAAAGGAATATTAAGAATAGAGCCATGTATTTCAAGCAAGTGGGAAGAATATAGTATAAGATATCGATATAAAACAAATATATACAATATACAAGTAAAAAATCCTGAAGGAAAATGTACACGGAGAAAATCAAAAGTTTTATTTTAATGGATATGAAATTAAAGAGAAAAAAATAAGACTAGAAAATAATAATAGAGTAAATGAGATAAAGGTTATTCTATAAAAATTATTTTTTGTCATATTTTCGTAATAAATTTGTAAAAAAACTTGTGTTAGATTTTGTAATATGATATAAATAATTTAATAAAAGTCAAATTTAGGAAAGGTGGGACTTTTGTGGAAGAAATAGATAACAAAAAAACTATATTAATAATAGATGATGAAAAACCTATAGTGGATATACTTGTATATAATCTTGAAAAAGAAGGATATAATACATTAGAAGCAAATGATGGAATAACAGCAGTAGAAGTTGCCCTTGATAAAAAACCAGATTTAATTTTATTAGATATAATGCTTCCAAGAATGGATGGATTAACAGTATGCAAAAAAATAAGAACTTCACTTAGTGTTCCAATTCTTATGCTTACAGCAAAAGATGAAGAAATAGATAAAATATTAGGATTGGAATTAGGAGCAGATGATTATATAACAAAACCATTTAGTGTAAGAGAATTAATGGCAAGAATTAAAGCTAATTTAAGAAAATCAGAAATCAAAGAAAATAGTAAAGTGAATACTATAGATGAAATAAAAACTAAAAAGATAACAGTAGGACAATTAGAATTAGATTTAGATAAATTCGAAGCAAAAGTAGATGGACAAATAATGGATCTAACTTTAAGAGAATTTGAAGTTTTAAAATTTTTAGCTAGTCAAGCAGGACAAGTAATAACAAGGGAAGTATTACTAGAAAAAGTTTGGGGATATGAGTATTATGGAGACATAAGAACAGTAGATGTTACAGTAAGAAGAATTAGAGGGAAAATAGAAAAAGATACAACAAATCCCAAAATTTTAATTACAAAAAGAGGCGTAGGGTATTATATAAAAGCAAATTAATTTATATAAAAATAGGAATTTTTAAGATATTAATAAAGAAAGATGTAGGGGCAGACGACCCTGTCTGCCCGTAATATAATAAAATTTAAAACGGGCGGACACGGTGTTCCGCCCCTACAAATTTATTTTTAAGATTTTATAAAGAGGTGAAATATGTTTAAAAGTGTACAAATAAAAATTATATTAATAGTTGTGGTATTAGCAATAATAATGTTTGCAATTCCAGGATATATATATATAGACCAGTTAACTAATATAGATACGGAAAAGTTGAGTGCAGCAATTAGTAATGCAAAATTAGTATTTCTAATAATTGCGATTTCTTTTCTTATTATATCAATGGTAATTATATTTTTTGCATCTAAAATAATACTTAATCCAATTACAAAATTGATAAAAAGTGCTGAAAATATTTCGGATGGAAATGATATAGAACAAGAAACAAAATATTTAAAAAAAATAAAAACAAAGACAGAAATGGATGAATTATATAAAGCATTTAGTATAATGACTACAGAATTAAAAGAAAATTTAAATGAAGTATCTAGACAAAAGAAACAAATAGAAACCATATTACTTCATATGACTGATGGAATAATTGCATTTGATAAGGAAGGAAAAATTATACACATTAATCCAGCAGCTAGTAGATTGCTTGAAGTAACAGAAAATGAAAATTCATTTGATAAGATTTTTAAAAGACTTAATATAGATATTAATATGGAAAAAATTATATATTTAGAAAATTGGACATCGACAGAAGTAAAAGTAAATATACACGAGAGTTATTTAAATATGTTTTTTGCACCATTTAAAGATGAAAATGATAGACCTGCAGGTATAATGGTTCTAATACAAGATATAACAGAACATGTGAAATTAGATAATATGAGAAAAGAGTTTGTAGCAGATGTATCTCATGAATTAAAAACACCACTTACATCAATACTTGGGTATGCAGAAACACTTTCAGAGACTGATTATCATGAAGAAATAAGACATAAATTTTTAGGAGTTATATCTTCAGAAGCGGTAAGAATGACAAAATTAGTAAATGATTTATTAACACTATCTAAATTTGATAATAACAAAACAGAATGGGAAAAAACGGAGTTTAATTTAGGAGAACTTGTAAAACAGTGTGAGCAAAATTTAAAAATAGAAATGGATAAAAAAAATCAAAAAGTAGAATGTTTTGTTACAGCAAATGTACCAAATGTATATGCGGATAAAGATGGTATAGAAAGAGTGATATTAAATATATTATCAAATAGTGTAAAATATACAGGAGAAGGTGGAATAATAAAAATTTATGTAGGTTTTGTATATAATGATGCATACATAAAAGTTATAGATAATGGAATAGGAATCCCAGAAGAAGATTTAAACAGAATTTTTGAAAGATTTTATAGGGTAGATAAAGCAAGAACAAGAGCAATGGGAGGAACAGGGCTTCGGACTTTCAATTGCAAAAGAAATATTGGATAAAAACAATGGAAGAATTGATATAAAAAGTAAAGTAAATGAAGGAACAGAAGTTGTAATAACAATACCAACAAAAGGTTAATTTGTATGAGGGAAATTCTAGGGACTGTCCCTAAAAATTATCAATTTATTGAGAATTTTTGGGACTGTCCCGAATTTCACGAACAACAACAAATTACAATTTATCTGTCCAACCAATTGAAATTTACATATTATTAATGTATAATAAAAAAGAAATTATTTCGCACGGAAGAGGGAATTATAAATGGAAATAAATCCAAAATTAAAAAATGCATTAGAGTGGGCTTATTGTATAATAATTGCAATAGTGCTTGCATTATTATTTAGATATTATATAGGAACACCAACCGTAGTAAAACAACCATCTATGTATAATACATTAGAAGATGGACAAAGATTAATTTTAAGTAGATGGACAAGAACCGTAAATGGTAAATATAATAGAGGGGATATAATAACATTTGAAGCACCAAGTAAAGCTTTATTATCATCATATGAGGTAGACTTTGATAATCCAGTTGCGATATATGACTATAAACCTAAAGATATAATTGCAAAATTCTTTTATTATGTATTAGAATCTGGTAAGACAAGTTATATAAAAAGAGTTATAGGTGTAGAGGGAGATCACATAAAAATAGAAGATGGTAAGGTGTATTTAAATGGAGTTGAGCTACAAGAACCATATTTAAGGGATGGAATAGAAACAGAGAGTAGTTTATTTACAGATATAACTGTGCCAGAAGGATATATATTTGTAATGGGAGATAATAGACCTCATAGTACAGATAGTAGAAGTTTTGGGTGTATTCCAATAGAAAAAGTGGAAAGTAAAGTATGGATTAGATTTTGGCCATTTAGCAAATTCGGAAAAGTGAATTAATTGAATTAAAACGAGGGACATAAAGCAAAAAAATGTAGGGGCGACTAGTAGTCGCCCGCAAAAAAAAACAAAAACAGTATATATTTAACAAAAATAAAGGAAAAAATATGATTTTTAAAAATATTGTAGGTAATAATCAAAGTAAAGAAATATTAAACCAAATAATAAAAAATAATAACATAGCACATAGCTATATGTTTATAGGCAAAGAATCAATAGGAAAAATGAGGTTTGCAAAAGAATTTGCAAAAGCAATTTTATGCACAGATAATCAAAAGCCTTGCAATAAGTGTAAATCTTGTATAGAATTTAATACATCAAATAATCCAGATTTTACAATTATTGAACCAGACGGAAATACTGTGAAAATAGATAAAATAAGAGAACTTATAAAAAAAGTCTATGAAAAGCCAATCGTATCTAACAAAAAAGTATATATTATAAATGATAGTAATTTAATGACAAAAGAGGCTCAAAACAGTTTGTTAAAAACATTAGAAGAACCACCAGAATATGTTACAATAATTTTAATAGCAACAAATGAAAAATTATTTTTGCAAACAATAAGGTCAAGATGTACAAAAATAATATTTAACAAATTAGCAGATAATGAACTTAAAAGTATATTACAAAAAGAATATAATTATATAAATGTTCCTGATTTGATATTAAAAATAGCAGATGGAAGTGTAAAAAAAGCAATAAATCTACAAGGAAAAGAAGAAGATTATAAAAAAATAAATAATACATATTCTAATCTAGAAAATATTAGTATTATAGATATAGTAAATAGCAAAGAACAAATATTTAAGGACAAAGAGCAAGTTATAGAAATTTTAGAGCAACCAACTAATGTTGGAGCAATTGTAGATTCAGATGCAGAATTCACATTTATAGCATCAGGAGATAATCTTGAATATGCATGGCAATATAAAACAGATGTTGAAAATGGAACATGGACATTTGTAGATG
>JAZSCD010000138.1:0-8441 GCA_045602745.1 Clostridia bacterium
TAGACCGGAGAATATGGAGGAAGAAAAAAAGAAATAAAAATAAACAATATACATATGGCAATAGAATATGTAATACCAATGTAGATAAAAAGAGGGAAAAAGGGGACAGGCCCCTTTTTCCCCCAATTCGACAAATCTAATTTTTTTGAAAAAATTATACAACAATAAAACAAAAAAATCAATAGAAAAAATGTAACACAAATGTAATAATTCTCCAAACCTTACAACATCAAAGCATACAAAAGACAAAAAAAACTTTTTACGAATAAATGTTGCAATTGCAACAGAAAATAAAAAATGTTGATATATAATTACTTCATAAACAAAAGGAAAATTCAAAGGGGGATATACAAAAATGAAAGTAATAAAAAGGGATGGAAAAGCTGTAGATTATAACAGAGAAAAGATTGAAATAGCAATAGAAAAAGCTAACAAAGAAGTAAAACCTAGAGATAGAATAACAAAAGAACAAGTTAGAGAAATAACAAAATATATAGAAGAACTTGATAAAAAAAGAATATTAGTAGAAGATATTCAAGATTTAATAGAAGAACAACTAATGGATATGAAAAAATTTGAACTTGCAAAAAAATATATGATTTATCGTTATACAAGAGCATTAGTTAGAAAACAAAACACAACAGATGAATCTATACTTGGATTAATAAAAAATCAAAACAAAGAATTGTTAGAAGAAAATTCTAATAAAAATGCTGTACTTGCATCAACACAAAGAGATTATATTGCAGGAGAAGTTTCAAAAGATTTAACAAAAAGAATTTTATTACCAGAAAAAATAACAAAAGCACATGAAGATGGAATTCTTCACTTCCACGACATGGATTATTTTTTGCAACCAATATTTAATTGTTGCTTAATAAATATTTCAGACATGTTAGATAATGGAACAGTTATGAATGGAAAATTAATAGAATCTCCAAGAAGTTTCCAAGTTGCATGTACAATAATGACACAAATAATTGCAGCTGTTGCTTCAAATCAATATGGTGGACAATCTGTAGATATTAGTCATTTGGGAAAATATGTAAGAAGAAGTTATGATAAATTTAAAGAGCAAATAGAAAAAGAATTTGGGAACGAATTAACTAAAGATATGATAGAAAGACTTACAAGCCAAAGATTAAAAAAAGAAATTGCTGCAGGAGTTCAAACTATTCAATATCAAATAAACACATTAATGACAACAAATGGACAATCTCCTTTTGTAACAATATTTTTAAACTTAAAACAAAATGATCCATATATAAAAGAAAATGCAATGATAATAGAAGAAATACTTAAACAAAGATATGAAGGAATAAAAAATGAAAAAGGAGTATATGTTACACCAGCATTTCCAAAATTAATATATGTATTAGATGAACATAACTGCTTAAAAGGTGGAGAATATGATTATTTAACAAAACTTGCAGTAAAATGTTCTTCAAAAAGATTATATCCAGATTATATATCAGCTAAAAAAATGCGTGAAAATTACGAAGGAAACGTATTTAGCCCAATGGGATGTAGAAGCTTCTTAGCTCCATGGAAAGACGAAGATGGAAATTACAAATTTGAAGGAAGATTTAATCAAGGTGTTGTAAGTATTAACTTACCTCAAATTGGTATTATTGCAGATGGAGATGAAGAAAAATTCTGGAAATTATTTGATGAAAGATTAGAAATATGTAAAGAAGCTTTAATGTGTAGACACTATGCACTTCAAAGCGTAATGAGTAATACAAGTCCAATTCACTGGAGATATGGAGCAATAGCTCGTATGGAGCCAGGTCAAAAAATAGATAAATTATTAAAAGGTGGATATTCTTCAATTTCTTTAGGATATATTGGAATATATGAAGTAACAAAATTAGTTAAAGGAGTATCACATACAGAGCCAGAAGGACATGATTTTGCAATTAAAGTAATGAAGCATTTAAAAGATACAACAGATAGATGGAAAAGAGAAACAGATATTGGTTTTGCACTATATGGAACACCAGCAGAAAGTTTATGTTATAGATTTGCAAGAATAGATAGAGAAAAATTTGGTGAAATTAGAGATATTACAGATAAAGGATATTATACAAATTCATATCATGTAGATGTAAGAGAAGACATAGATGCATTTGAAAAATTAGCATTTGAAAGTGAGTTCCAAAAATTATCACCAGGTGGAGCTATTTCTTATGTAGAAATTCCAAATATGAGACATAACTTAAAAGCATTAGAAGATTTAGTAAAATTTATTTATGAAAATATACAATATGCAGAATTTAATACAAAATCTGATTATTGCCATGCTTGTGGATTTGATGGAGAAATAATAGTAAATGATAATTTAGAATGGGAATGTCCAAACTGTGGAAATAAAGATAAAAATAAAATGAATGTAACAAGACGTACATGTGGATATTTAGGAGAAAATTTCTGGAACGAAGGAAAAACAAAAGAAATAAAGTCAAGAGTGTTGCATTTATAGTATTCTTATAAATTGTAATTTGTAGGAATAAAATATTTCGATAAATTTGTTGCAATTTGTAGGGGCGGGGCTTGCTCCGCCCTAAAATGCAAAAATTCCAATCAGGGTCGACCAAGGCCGACCCCTACAACGTTGTAATTAATTTATAGTAATAAATTACAATTTCAATAAAAATATAAAGGAATGATTGACTATGAAATATGCTAAAATAAAAAAATGTGATGTTGCAAATGGACCAGGAGTTAGGGTATCGCTATTTGTTAGTGGATGCAATCACCATTGCAAAAATTGCTTCAATAGAGAAGCATGGGATTTCAATTATGGAAATGATTTTACAGAAAAAGAACAAAATCAGATAATTGAAGATTTAAAACCAGAATATATTTCAGGGCTTAGTCTTTTAGGAGGAGAACCTTTTGAAAGACAAAATCAAGAAGGATTAGTTCCCTTAGTAAAAAAAGTAAAACAAACATATCCAAACAAAAAAATTTGGTGTTATACAGGATTTACATTTGATAAACAAATATTAGGTGAAATGATAGAACAAGAAAATAGAGAAACTACAAAAAATTTATTAGACAATATTGATTATATTGTAGATGGAAGATTTGTAGAAGAATTAAAAGACCCAAAATTAAGGTTTAGAGGATCAAGTAATCAAAGAATTATAGACGTAAAAAAGAGTTTAGAACAAAAAGAAGTTGTACTTTGGGATGAACTAAATAAAGATATCAGTTAGAATAACGAAATTAGCATTGACAATTTTTAACTTTTGCTATATAATAAATAAAGTTTAAAAAATCCCGCAGAATGGTATATTTAACAATAGCGAGGGGAGGGAAAATAATGTCAGAAATAAAAGTTAATAATGGTAATATAGAAGACGCATTAAAAAGATTTAAAAGACAATGCGTAAGAAATGGTGTTTTGCAAGAGGTTAGAAAAAGAGAACACTACGAAAAACCTAGTGTAAAAAGAAAGAAAAAATCAGAAGCAGCAAGAAAAAGAAAATTTTAAATAAAGAAATTAGAGGTGGAAGTTAGGAGGAAAAACTTTCACCTTTTATAATGGGACTGTCTATAGATGAATATTAATTGTAGGGTCGGGCCTTGTGTCCGCCCGAATAAAAAGATTCTAATTAATAAGGAGGAAAAAATATGTTAAAAGAAAAACTTATGTCAGATTTAAAAGAGGCAATGAAAGAAAAACAAGTATTAAGAAAAAATGTTGTTCAAATGATAAGAGCAGCAATACTTCAGGTAGAAAAAGATAAACAAATAGAACTAGAAGACAATCAAATATTAGAAATAATTGCAAAAGAATCTAAAAAAAGAAAAGACTCTTTAGCAGATTATGAAAAAAGTGAAAGACAAGATTTAATTGAACAAGTAAAGCAAGAAATAAAAATAATAGCACAATACTTACCAAAACAGTTATCAAAAGAAGAAATAACAAATATAGTAAAAGAACTAATAGAGCAAACTGGAACTACAAGCATAAAAGATATGGGAAAAATAATGAAAGTTGCAAAAGAAAAAATAGGAGTAGCAGCTGATGGAAAAACAATAAACGAAGTCGTAAAAGAACTGTTAAACTAGGAAAATATAGGGACAGTCCCTAAAAAAAGTTGCAACTTTTTGAGACTGTCCTGGATTTTCCGTTTTTTAGTATAAAAAAATAACAATCAGAAAAAATAACATTATATAAAAAATAGAAAATCAGTAGAGGGCGCCGCCCACGGCGACCTAAAAAACAGAATAATAATTAAGGGATGCTGTGGGCAGCACCCCATACAAAAGGGGAAATTATGGCATATACTATTAATGAAATCAAAAAAGGTATAAAACTTCATTGTATAAACACAAATAAATTTAAAACTAATTTAATGGCAGTAGTTATTGCACTTCCGTTAAATAGAGAAAAAGTAACATTTGATACAGTTGTTCCAGCAGTATTAAAAAGAGGGACAAATAATTTAAAAAAACAAGAAGAAATTGCTAAAAAATTAGAAGAAATGTATGGAGCATCATTTGATTGTGGTATAGAAAAAATAGGAGATAATCACATTATAAAATTTTATTTAGAAACATTAAATGATAATTTTATACCAAATTCAAACATATTAAAAGAAAGTGTAGAATTGTTATTAGATATAATATTAAATCCATATATAGAAAATAATAAATTCAAAGAAGAATATGTAGAAACTGAAAAAAATAATATACAACTATTAATAGAATCAAAAATAGATAATAAAGATCAATATGCATTAAATAGATGTATAGAAGAAATGTATAAAGGTAAACCTTATGGATTATATAAATATGGATATACAGAAGATTTACAACAAATAAATTCAGAAAATTTATATAATTATTATAAAGAAATAATTAATACAAGCAAAATAGATATATATGTTTCCGGAGAAATAGAAACAGAAAAAATTGTAGAAATAGTAAAAAACAATGAAAATATACAAAAATTAAAAGAAAGAGAGCCTAATTATATTGTAAATAATGAACAAACAGAAAAAAAACAGCAAGTAGAAGAAAAAACAATAGAAGAAAAAATGGATATCTCACAAGGAAAGTTAGTTTTAGGATTAGATGTAGAAATAACAGAGCAAAATTCTAAATTTCCTGTATCTATGTATAATGTAATACTTCGGAGAAAGTGCAACATCTAAGTTGTTTCAAAATGTAAGAGAAAAAGCAAGTCTTGCGTATACAGCTAGATCAAATTATGTAAGACAAAAAAATAATATATATGTAAGATGCGGAATAGAAATAGTAAACTACAAAAAAGCTGTACAAATAATAAAAGAACAATTAGAAGATATGAAAAATGGAAAATTTTTGAAAGAAGATTTAGAAAATGCGAAAAAATATATGATTTCAGGTGTACAATCAGCACAAGATGAACAAGATTCTGAAATAACATATTATATAGGCCAAGAACTATCTGGGAAACTTACAACATTTGAAGAATACATTGAAAACATAAACAAAGTTAATGTAGAAGATGTAAAAAATGTAGCAAACAAAATAAATATAAACACAATATATTTTTTAAGGAATTAGGTTATAAGGGGTACCTTGAATTTTACAACAAATTGTAATTTGTAGGACGATTCTAGGGACTGTCCCTCTTTTGTCCCAAAGGGACACAAGGGGACTGTCCTGAATCGTAAATCTTTACAAACTCTATGTTGATACTATATTCATGAATTTCAGGACAGTCCCCAAAAGTCTCAGGCAAGTTGCTACTTTTTAAGGACAGTCCCTGGAAATTCCCTCATGCAAATTACAATTTATAAAAAAATAAAAAAGGAGATAAAAATGCAAATTATAGAAAACTTAAGTGTTAAAGAGAAGTTATATATAGAAAAACTAGAAAATGGATTAACAGTAATGATAATTCCTAAAAAAGGGGTTACAAAAAAATATGTAATGTGGGCAACACATTATGGTTCAATAGATAATAAATTTATTATGCCAGGAGAAGAAAAAATAACAGATGTACCAGACGGAGTTGCACACTTTTTGGAACACAAAATGTTTGAACAAGAAAACGGTACAAACAGCTTAGATACATTAACTGCTTTAGGAGTAAATGCAAATGCATATACTACAAACAATTATACAACATATCTTTTTGAATCTACAGATAACTTTTATCTAGCGTTGGATGAGCTAATGGATTATGTACAAAATCCATATTTCACAGATGAAAATGTAGAAAAAGAAAAAGGAATAATAGCACAAGAAATAAAAATGTATGATGATTATCCAGATTGGGTAGTGTATATGAATGCATTAAAAAACATGTATCACAATAATCCTGTAAAAATAGATATAGCAGGAAGCGTGGAATCGATATATAAAATAGATAAAGAAATTTTATATAAATGTTATAATACTTTTTATAATCCATCGAATATGGTTATGTGTTTTTGTGGGGATTTTGATCCAGAAGTATTAATCCCGGAAGTGAAAAAACGCCTAGTAGAAAAACCAAGACAAGGAGAAATAAAAAGAATATATGGTGAAGAACTAGAACAAATAGTACAAAAAAGAATAGAACAAACTATGGAAGTAAGTATGCCTTTATTCGTAATAGGCATAAAAGATAAAATTCCAGAAAAAGACCAAGATTTAGTAAAAAAACATATAGCAATAGAAATATTATTAAATATAATAATTGGAAAAAGTAGTGCGTTATATAAAGAGTTATACGAAAACGAACTATTAATTTCTGAACCATATTTAGACTACGAATTTACAGACACATATGCACATATTGCAATAACAGGTAGCTCTAAGAATCCTGATAAAGTACTAGAAAAGATAGAACAAGAAATTGATAAATTAAAAAAAGAAGGATTAAATTCAAAGGATTTTGAAAGAATAAAAAACATGTTGTATGGAGATTCCGTAAAGGAATTTAATAGTGTTTCCAATATAGCAAGAATGTTTGTTACAGATTATTATAAAGGAATAAATAGTTTTGATTATTTAGAAAGTTATAAGCAAATATCTATAGAATATGTTACAGAGATATTAAAAAAAGTACTTTTAAAAGAGAAAACAGTAATATCTATTGTAAGAGGAAATTCTAGGGACTGTCCCTAAAAAGTATCAGTTTGCCTGAAACTTTTTGGGACTGTCCTGAATTTCCCAAACAACAACAAATTACAATTTGTCGTCTTTTTAATATTTTTGGTAAAACATAATAAAAAAGTGTAAAAAAACCAAACTGATGTTATAAAAAAAAGAAAAAAGAAATACGAAAATTACTTTAAAACAGCATTTTTGCTGTTTTTTTATTGACCTAATTGTAAAAATATGGTATTTTATTAATATAATAGAAAAAATATTTAATACAAAAGAAAAAAATCCAATAAAAGGAGTGATTACATATGTTAGACCAAGAAATTTTAGAATTAAGACGAAAACTAGATGAAAGTGTAGCAAATGAAAAAGATTATGCTAAAACATATAAGTTAAGTGTAGAATTAGACGAATTAATAACTAAATATTATAGTAAAAAGTTAAAAAAAAATAAAAATTAAAGTAATGCAATGAAAAATAAGGGAAATATTGCAAAAAAAACAGAATAATGCTATAATACAATTATATATAAGTTATTAATACTAAAAAAATAAGAAATGGAGGAATATTATATGAAAAAATCATTAAAACTAATTACAGTATTACTAATGATAGTAATGATGTGCACAATGTCATCAGTTTGTTTTGCAAGTAATTATACTGAAATAATTACTGGTGTAGGAAACGGAACTGCTGCAAATACGAATACTATACAAACTACAGCTGCAAATATAGTTGCTACATTAAGAAATATAGCAGCAATTGCAGCAGTTGTAATTATTGCAATATTAGGTGTAAAATACATGTTAGGAAGTGTAGAAGAAAAAGCAGAATACAAAAAATCATTTATGCCATTAATAATAGGTATAGTAGTTGTTTTGGCATCAACATCAATAGCAGCTTTTATATTCGATATGGTATAGGTTTACAAATAATTATAAAAAAGAACTTTATATTACATAAGGTTCTTTTTTTACATAAAAAAATTGCAAATAAAATAAAATAATGCTATAATATAAATATGAAAAGCTATTAATATTAAAAAATAAAAAATAAGAAAAAGGAAATGGAGGAGTATTATATGAAAAAGTCATTAAAATTAATTTCAGTATTATTAGTGGTAGTGATGATATGCACTATATCATCAGTTTGTTTTGCAAACGATTATGTCAGTATAATTAATAGCATGGCAACAGGAAATGCTGCGGAAACTGGTGAGCTACAAACTAAAGCTGCAAATATAGTTGCTACATTAAGAAATATAGCAGCAATTGCAGCAGTTGTAATTATTGCAATATTAGGTGTAAAATACATGTTAGGAAGTGTAGAAGAAAAAGCAGAATACAAAA
>JAZSCD010000139.1:0-39525 GCA_045602745.1 Clostridia bacterium
TTAACATTAATTTAATGTGAAGTCAATATGTTTAGGTTTCCAGCAGTTCACCCAATTACCATAGTAGGTTACCCTACTAAACTGCCTACTGTTTTATATTTTGTAAAACTGAAAATTTCTTTGGCTTTTTTAAAAATTTTCGTTAAGCAGTCTGCAAATTGAGAGCCTAATGTATTAAATCCTTGTAATGTTGCTATTTGGTTATTAAAGCTTTGTTGCATATCAGCCATTTGTCTAGCATTAGCAGAACTTTCGGCATTTGCAAATCCTGTGTTAATAGCCTGTGTTACACTTGCTGTGCTATTACATAATTGATTTGTAAGTCCGTTTACTCCATCTCTTACACCTTCAATTTGGTTGCTAATATGTAATGAGTTAAATCCATCGTTAGTGTTATTCATAATTTCTTTTTGACCATTTGATAGCCAAGCGTAGTCATTGTTGAATCCAACTCCGAAGCCACCATTACCGTTATTACCCCATCCTCCAAATAAGGCAAGAATAATTATTAGCCATAACCAACTAGAGTCTCCACCAAATCCAGCATTTCCGTATCCACCTCCATATACTGGGTATGGATAAGCAAATCCGTTATTTCTGTCTGTGTTGCCTACTACGGCAGCTACATCAGCCGGTGACATATTATCTCCCATAGCTTTTCTCTCCTTTCTTTAAAAATATTTATAATAAATGTTTCACAAGAAACAAATTATTACCTACTTCATATTTTGTAATTGACTAAGAATGTTATTAGGGCAACCATATTGCTTCATCTGATTTAATAAGCCTTGTTTTTGTTCTGGAGAGATATTCCCCATTATTTGCTTAACAAGTCCTTGCGGATTTCCATTACTTTGCATTAGATTTTGTGCGACTTGAAAGTTTTTTGGCATTTTTACTTTCATCTGCCCCATCATTGTCTGAATTATTGACATCGGATTCATTGCCATAATTTATCATCTCCCTCATTCTTTGTAATTCTTTTTTTAAATTATTTATTTCTATATCTTTTGGGTCTTGTGGTATAATTTCATTTAATTCAAAAGTTCTAATATCTCCATTTGTATTTTTAATCCACAATGTGTTCAATTCTTTATTCAAAAATACTCCTGTTTTCATTACAAATATTCCTTTAACTTCATCAATGTTATTTACATATTTACTTTCTAATTCATTGTTGCTTGGATTAGGTGCAAGTTGGAAATTTTGTGTAACATTTGGTACAGGTTGTTGTTGCATTTGATTTTGATTCATTTGTTGTACTTGTTGCATTTGTCTATCTATTTTTTCTCTCATATTTTGTAAGTCTTGCATATTTTGCATATAAAATTGATTATTTGGATAATATGGGTAAGCCATTTTGCTAATTACCTCCTATTTGTTCTATATTTTAACTCTAAGCCACTTTTATACTTAATCTATATAACTTGTTTATTTTAAATTTAAATTGCCTTATTTTTGACTTTAAGGCTCAATTTTTTATCTATGTTATTTAATTTCTCTAAAATAAAAAGAAGACGTCTGAGCATAGTTTCTCTCGTTATGATTAAACTATCTTTTTTCATTTCTCACGTCCTCCTTTCTTTTATTTAATTTAATTTTAACATTACATTTGTATTTTAAAATATCTTTATAAGGTCAAAAAAAGACCACTTATTCAAAGTAGTCTTAATATTTTATTTTTTATTTGTTTTATTCTTCGCTTTACTGTACTTTCTGACATATTCATTTTTATAGATATATTTACTATTGACTGTCTACCGTTGTCTTCCAGTAAGCATTTTAAATATTTGTTCTTGCTCTTCTGTAAAATTAGCATTTTCTAATATGTAATCTAACTCAGGTCTTGTAAAATCAAATTTCATAATACTTTTCCTTTTTATCTTCTTTTTCTTCTCACTCTTCTTGCTCTTCTTATAGTTCTTTTTACTGTTTTTGTTAGTCTAGCTCTTGCCATATTATCACTCTCCTATATGTTGATTTATTGGAGAATTATCTCCCTCGGTGTCTGCATCTTGTGTTGTTGTGGTTTCAACTTCTTCTATCGGTTGGTTAATATACCAAATAAATACCCCTATTGTTGAAAACCATAATATTAAAACAATTATAAAAGAAATAAACCATCTTTTACTTTGTGCTTTTAACTCCTTTAGCATTTCTAATGCTAGTGTTTTTTCTTCCATCATACATTACCTCCTTTATTTAAAAGTTACTATTGCACCAATAATACCTGTTATTATTATTGAAGCACATAACTTCCATAACCAACTTTGATTATCTTCAAGCTTTTGTAATCTCTTTTCAATAGGGTGTATCTTTAATTCATCAATTTTTTCTCCATTTGCAATTTTTTCTCCTATTACATCAATTTTTTTGTCTATTTGAGTTAATATCGCTTTATATTCATTGACTTCTATTTTTAACTCTTGTACTTCTTGTTTTAACCCATTGAACTCATTTCTACTAACAAAATCTTCTGACATTGTTCTTTCTCCTCTTAATTATATTATACCATATTTTTAAAAATAAATCAAATCTAATCTTTGTAATAAACTCTAATTTGTACATTTATTGCTGTTGAATATGTACCATTTAATCTATAACCATAAATGGTTAACTGTTGCGGATTATTAGTAATATTTGTTGATACACCCCATATTAAAAATGTTGATGACGTATGAAAATTATAACCTAAGATTTCAGTTGCATTTAAACTTGAAATATCTAAGTTTGTTTCTCCATATCCGTTTCCACCTCTGTCTGTTGACGGTGTTATTGAAACAGTAAAATCTTGATATTTCTTTTTTTCTACTTTTTCATCAACTACATTTATAGCATTTTCAGCATTTGTTTGCATTTGATTCAAATTAGTCCTGTTAATTGGAGTTGTTGTATTCGGTAAATTTTGCCAATCAATTTTAATCATCTAAATTCCCTCCTTTCAATTTTTTTATTTCTTTTTCCATTTGTTCTATTTGTTCTTGTTGTTCTTGAACTGCTTTCCACAATATAGAAGTCATTGTGTATGTATCTATTCCCTTGCCTGATTGTGCTATAACTTCATCTGGTGTTTTATAATTTCCACCTTTATCTGGAATAACAAATCCTATATGCTTCTTAGTATTATTTTTTTCAGTTTTAAAATTATACTGATAAACATCATTGCTTTTTATTAATTTAATTGCATTACCTCTATATCTTTCTATATTCTTTTTTATACTTTCTAATGATGAACGATTGTATGTTTCTGCTGTTATTTCATCAATAAACATTTTTGAACGTTTTCCATCTGCTCTTATAAAATTAATATTTGTATTAGTATCAAAGACACTTATGTTGCCTAAAGAATATATACTAGAACCAGATTTTTTGTTAAAATAAATTTGTTTTTCATCTAAAGTCATATAAGCCCCGTCAGTTCCATTATATGTTGTAAGTCTATTTGAATCTAAATTAAATTTACCAACATAACCGCTTGTTGCATTTATTTTTCCTGTTACATTTGCATTTTTACAGGTCATTGTTCCATTTTTATCTACATTAAAATTTGTACTTGCTATTGCTATATTATCGGTTGTCATATTTATTGTTTTGCCGGCTAAATTTACTTTGTTTGCATTTATTGTTACCTCTTCAGCAGATTGGTTAATACTTGAAATAACTTCATTTTTACCTACTTTCTTTGATACTGTAGAATTAATCTCATTTGCTTTAACTGTTATCGCACTATTTATTTCTGTTGTTGTTGAATAATTAGTTAATTTTTGATTTACACTTAAATCTATTGCTTGTGCAGATTGACTAATTTCACTTGTTACTTCTGCTTTCGTTGCAAATTGTGTTGTATATATGTTTTGAGCCATTAGTCTTACATAAATATATCCATAATCATATCCAGGTAAGCTTATACTATAATCTCCATCTCCTAATAATATTTGTGGATATGGATAATCTGTTGTTATTTCATTTGCTAATTGATATACTGTACCATCTGCATTATATCCGCATTTTTTTATTACTTGGCAAGTATGACTATCATAATCTAAGTAAAATTCATCATACACTTCACTGCTATATCTTAATAAGTCATCTGGTAACTCATAATCAATATTTTCTGTTAAAGTTTCTCCATCTTCTTCATAAGTTCTTGTAAATCTTATTATTCTATCTGGTAAAAATTGCAAATCACTTGGATACAAATTATCTCTAGGATATAAATAACTTATATTTGTACTTGTTGGGTGTACCTTTATCATTATAGGTTCTGATTGATTTATTCCTTCTAATTCAACATAAGCACTATCACTTTCTCCATATGTTGTTATATCTGCAATATCCTGTATTTTAGAATTTATTTCATCAACTGTCTGTGTTATTTGTGAAATCTTATTATTTTGCTCTGTTACATTAGTTGCCACACTATCTATTCTTTGGTTTTGTTTATCAACTATTATGTATGTTTGATTTATTCTTCTATCTGTTTTATCAGCCTTTTCATAATCTGTTTCACTTTGTTTTGGCATATCTGTGTGTATAATTTCTTCTATTCCAGTTGTAATATTTATTTCATCATTTAACATCAAACATTGATATGTATTTTCTCCAATTTGCACATTATATAAATCTCCAACTTCATAATATAATACACCTGTGCTATTAAAATCATTTATATAATAATACAACCCATCTAAAGCATCTAATATTCCTTGTAAAAAGTCACTTCTATTATTAAAATTCATTATTTGATTATCAACTATTTTTATTTCTGTTAATCCATTTTCTGCAACACTTTCTTCATCTCTTAAATATACATTGTCACTTTCTCCAGCTCTTGATAATACTATCGAATTTATAACACCATACTTTTGTCCAAAATCAACGTTTATGTCTTTTAAAAAGTCTTCATCTATTGTGTCATTTGTTTGTGTTGGATACCTTACTTCTATTTCGTCATTTTCATTTAATGTTATAATACTTCCTGTTGCCTGTGCAATCTCATCTAAAATATCTCTGTATGTATAATCTAAACCTAAATATAATTCAGATGGTATTGTTAAATCTTCATTATAAAATGTTTGAGTAGCAACTGTAAGTCCTATCTTGTTAGCAACCGCTCTTAAATAGTTCTTTATTGAAATAGGATAAGTTATTTCTAAATCTTCATTTTGTTTCATGGAATACAACAATTTATCATAACAAGTTATTTTATATGTGTTTGTATCTTCTTGTTTTTCTACATCATATACAACATAATTTCCATAATTAAGCATTTCATAATTATCACCAACTTTTATTCCTATTTGGCAATTTATTACAGCATCTAAAGGAAGTTCAATTGAAAGTTCTAAATCTAATTGTTTCATTACTGATTTTAAAATGTCTGCATTAAAATGCGGTGTTATTGATAATATTTCATCTTCTAAAGTTGTATTATTATAAGTTATTACACCTCTTAATTCTCTTCCAAGTTCTATTAAACCGTCTTTAAAACCACTTGTATGAGCTTTCATTATGACCTCCTTTCTCTAGCAATAAAGCTACACTCAAAACTACTGTCGTTTTTTGTCACTATCCCCTTGTTTTCATAGCTCCAATCGCCTGTATATGTCGATATAGTTTTATTAGAATTAGTGCTAGGGTCATAATATCTAACTGTTTGAGTACCACTATCCAAAATTGGTGCAATAATATTCATTTCTGCCTTTGTTAATTTTCTAAATGTTAATATTATTTTAGGAAATATTCCTACTAAAGTTCCACTGAATCTTCCTTTTAAATTTCTTCCAGTATCTTCTCCCCATAACTTATTAAATTCATATTTTGCACTTAATAAATATTGTCCCATTGATATTCCATTTACCATTATGCTATCTTTGTCAATAAACACTATTATCGCACCTCCTTTAATTATTAAAAGCAAAATCTTGCTCACTTTGTACTTGTTTTAATTCTCTACCGATTACTCTTGCGTTCATTTTGTTTATATTGGTTAAATTTATAACAACATGTTTTCCTATTTCTGCACCTAATTCAGCCATTGCTTGTCTATCATCTAAAGGCAATATTCCCTCATGTCCGGCTTCTCCTGCTATTGCACTGCCTCCACCGACTAAAGTTCCTCTGTTTGGCATATTTATTATTGCCCCTGTTTTTAATCTAGGCAAGCTTAATGTATTTAAATATCCCAAGTTGATTCCTGGTACTGCATTTATTACCCCAATTAAACCATTTATTGCTCTTATTGGTGCATTGACTATTCCTTCTAGTATATCAAAAATTGCATTAACTGCTTTTTTAAAACTTTCTCCTACAGCATTTCCCATTTTTTGACCAATTCCAACAAATACACCTCTTATTGTATTCCATACACTTTCGAAAAATTTACCTACTCCTTTAAATGCTTCTTTTATTTTTTCAAAAGCACCTTTAAATTTTTCTTTAAAAAAGTCTACAGTAGGCTTAAATGTTTCTTTTATTTTTGCCCACATTTCTTTAAAGAATTTTAATACTGGTGTTATAACTTTGTCGTACATCCACTTGCCTACTGTTAAAAGTGTTGCTTTTATACTTTCCCAATTTTTTGCAACTTGAACCCCAACATAAGCAACTAAGCCAATCAATAGTGGAATCCAGTTTCCAGTTAAAGTTCCTAATATAACACCTATACCAATTAAAACTTCTGAAACACCTTTTAGTATGTTTAAGAAATTCTCCCAAGTAGGGTTTTTAATATAGTCAACAATAGATTTTATTATATCTAAAACTCCTTTTATTATAATACCAATTCCTAAGCTTAAAATAGGGTCTAATCCTGTTAACTTCATTGTAATTAAAGCAAAAGTTATAGCTTCAATAATATCTTTTACAAATTCGCCATTATCAATTAGCCATTGTAACCAATCTGGTATTTTACCTTGCATTTTACTTAAATCAAAATCCGGTGTCCCTACTCCTCCTGCTCCTGCTTTTGTTCCTGTGTCAGATTGACTTGTTAGCATATTTACTTCATCAAATCCAGAAAGTTGTTTTTTTATTTCTTTTACTGCTTTACTTACTCCACTTGAAGATTTTTTCATTTTATTAAAATTTTCTGCACTGCCTCTACTAAATAAGTTAATTCCGAACCATCCTTGCATTATGGCATTTATATATCCTAGTAATGTAGCTGCTAGCCTTACAATCCATTGTAATACTGGTGCTATTGCTTGTGTTAAAGCATATCTTATATATTCTATATTTGCAGCATATTGTTTATCATAACTTGCTAAATCACTTGAAGCACGTCTTAATGCTAAATATGCACTTCTAACTCCAAATATTCCTAAAGCTAATTTAGAAACTTTTGTAATAGCACTTTGTATAGAACTTCCGACACTATTAAAGCTATCTTTCATTCTATCTACTTCTGCTACTTGCTGTTGTAACTTAATACCTTCTATTTTTTGCTTATATTCACTTACTTTTGCATTTATTTCATCATATCTATATTCTGTTTGTGCTACCTTTTGCTCTATAGCATCTTGTTTGCTTAATGCTTTATCAAAACTTGCTCCTAATTGTTCTAATGAGCCATAAGTATTTTGTAAATCTTGAAATGCAGTAAATTCTCCTGGTGTAGCTTTTCCAGTTGCTAATCTATCTTGTAATTCATTTAATCTTTGATATGCATCTGCAAGTTTATCAGTTTCTTGTCTTGCTTTTTCTAAATCTCCTTGTTGACTTCCTAATTTTGCTTCTATTATTATTTTTTTATCCTCTTCTTTTTGCATTTTTTTCTCTAATTGTGTAATTTGCCTATCAAATTTATCTGTATCAAGTTTTGTGCCTATGGTTATTTCTCCATCCACTTTACAACCTCCTTTCTAAATTTCTATTCCTAAAGATTTGTAAAATGCCTTTGCACTTTCTTCTTGCTCTTTTGTTATTTGTTTTTCTTCTTTCTTACAATATTTTTCTTTTAATAGCTTTTGAGCCTTTATTATATTTTGCCTTTGCTTATTATCCTTGATTTCTTTTGGCTCTTGATTTAATATACTTGTTACTCTGTTTAGTATACAACAATTGCCAAATTCGCTTGTACTTAAGCTTTCTAAATCATTATAAAAATCATACCAATGTAAATATTCTAATTCATAAGGGTCGTAATTGTAATCAAATTTAAAACTTGCTTTTATTAAACCAATACACTTATTAAAATCTAGCTCATATTTGTCGCGAGGTTCGTTTTTAAGGCTGTTTGGTTCTCTACCTAATAAAAGATACTTCATACCCAATTCAAGTAATTTATTTTGATTTTTACAATCCAAACCATCTTCACCAAATAACTTATATATAATTGCCATTGCTCTTTCTAAATTTCCAATAGAATTATCTTCTGCTATTTTATTACATTCTAAAGCAATTCTAAAATCTGTATTGATTTTGTATAGCTTATTATTTACTTTTACATATTGTGGATTATTCAATTACATCATCTCGTGTTTCTTTATTAGTATATTTTTCCATTATATTTTTCTTTATATCTTCTGCCTTTATCTGTAATTTAGGAAGTATTCCTTTTTCAATTATTTCATCAATTTCATCAAGTGTTGCTGGTGTTAGTTTTCTTCCATTTAATAGCTTTTTTACTCCATCTTTACCTAAAAACATATCATATATTTCAGCTTCTTTTTTATAGAACTCATTTGTTGCTTTTATCTTAGCCTCCTCATTCGCACTAAATAGCTTTTTACCTTTATGGTCTTGTTTCTTATCTATTATTGTGTATTGATTTTGTAAATAAGCTCTATTCTTTTTATCAGCTTCCATCATATCTTGTATTACTAATAAATAATCTAAATCTCCTAAATTAAATTCAAGGCTATTTCCTGTATCATTTCCTTTTTCATCTTTTATTCTTAATCTTAATATTTCTTTACTTTCTTTTAGTTGAATTTCATTATCGCTTTTGACATTTATCTCTGCTTCCATAACTTTAATTCCTCCCTTTCTATTTAATAAAAAGGAGCTAGAGGTTTATTCCTCTAACCCCTTTAAGCAGGCTATTATATAGTTGGTGTAAATGTTGGAACTCCATCTGTTATTGTTACAGTTCCTTCTACTGGGTCTCCATCATAATATAAATCATATTCGATTTCCTCTCCAGAATAACTTGTAATTGCTACTAATCCATCACTTTGTTTTGCTGGATATGTTATATTTGTTGTACCTGTTCCATTCCATGTATCTATATCTAATATATGTGTCTTGTAATTTAATTGGTCTCTTCCTGCTGCAACAAATTCAAATGCAGGGTCGTTTTTATAACATTTTTGTGTTACTGAACCTTGTTTTTGATTTGATGTATGGTCATTTCTTGCATTGTCTTCTATAATCCATTTTTCTGTGTCTACCTGTGGATTATATGCTGTTGCATATTCATCAACTCCAACTCCTACAATTGCCCAAGTTCTTGAATTTCCACTTGGTGTTGTATCTAAGAATGTTAAAAATTGACTTCTTTTTATTTTCTCAATGTCTGCTGGTATTACTGCTAAGCTCATATTTTTCACTCCTTTACTCTCTATATTCTATTTGTATTTGTATATCAAACTCTGCTGTATTAGTATTTGCATTATTCATTGTTCCACAATTTAAACAACTTATGCTTTGTATTCCTTGTATTTCAGGTAAATCATTGCTGTCATTTTTTTGCTTAATTATTTTTTCAAAAGTTTCATAAAATCCTATGTTTTCTATATTAGTTATTGTATCAGCACTATAATTCATACGACTTCTAAATGAATATACATCTCTTTTTAAAAAGTTGCCTATTATCCATTGTTCTGTTGTTGGATTTACAGGTATTTTATCTAATGAGTAATTATTAGGCTCATTACTTAAAAAGTTTATATTCATTTCCCCATATTGTCCTATTAGTTCAGTTATTATATCCATCAAATAGGCTCTTAATTTTGTTACTCTTAAATTACCTATTTCCACGTTTTCTAACATAATCTTGCACCTCTTTTATAACATCATTCATTTCAGCACTAACCATTCTTTTATCCCAATATGAACCCGCATATGCGTGTTTTTCTGTACTATAATTTAAAGACTTACCGCTTTTACTTATACCAATATATTGATAATGTGCGTATGGTTGCTCATAAGTTATATAATCTGCTCCCATATCCCAAGTACCACTTAATGCACCTGTATCCATTGGAATATATTTGTCCATATGCTTTCTGCAAGTATCTGTAAAGAATCTTTGCACCCTACCACCGAGGATTTATTCCTAAATCAGCTTTTATTTGACTTATAGGTTTTAATTTCATACTATTTTCCTCCTAAATGAACGTGTGGATTTAATCCATATTCATTTATAGTTATACTTGTTACATTATAAAATTCTTTGCCTTGTAAATCACTTTGTTTACTTATTGTAGGTTGTATGCCTATTGATATAATATCTCCAATTGCAAATATGCTCTTATCTTCAACATATTCCATTGGTATTCTTATATTAACATCATTAGCATTTTCGTATCCTTTATTGATAGAACTGCCTTCTCCTCCAAAGTGCCACACACTTTCAAATACATATCTATTCCATATTGGTAATTTATTATTATCTAGTGTTTTGTGATAATAAGTTATACTTCCATTTGTTATCATAGCTTACACCCCCACATATAAATATGGTGTGCCATCTTCTAAATAACATTCTGCTAAATATGTTTTTATTATACCTTTAATATCGTTTATTTTGGCTTTTAAGACATTTTCACTAGCTCCGCTATAACTTATACTATATCCATCTGTACTTTCACTAGCAACTGATTTATTTTGTGCGTTATATGAATTATAAGTATCTAGCAACTCAATTAGTTTATATTCGCATACTTTAACTTCGTTTATTTGCTCTTCTAAATTTTTAAGCCTACCAAATGTATATTTATCAATGTTTTTTTGTGCTTCCAATTCTAATATACCAAAAGGTGTCTCTTCAAGAGTACCACCTAATTCTTGATATTCTTCATATGTCAAGTATTGTTTTGTAAACTCCATTATAGACACCTCCGTTTTAATTCTCTTTTCTTCTTCTTCTGATAACTTTTTCTTCTTGTTCTGTTATTTGTTCATTTTTTGTTTCTTTATATGGTTTATATCCTAATGCTTTAAATGTTTTTTCATATCTTTGTGGTGTTGTTATTATTATATTTTCGCCTAATATATATTTTTCCATATTAAATCACCTCAAATTAAGATGCTGATGCAGCGAATTGTGCAACTACTACTTTGCTTTCATCTGTTAAAGCTGCAACATAATGCTCATCTGCTCCTATTAGTGTTGTATAGTTTCCTAGTTTTCTTTCTGTCTCAACATTTGCATTTCTTTTTAAATAAATTGTTACTGCTGCAGTTTCATCTCCTGTTTGTTCTTCTGGTTTTAATTGTACAATTGGATTTGCATAATATGCTTTAGTAGCTGCTAAAACATAATCTCCAACTTTAACTGGTACTTTTGTTTTTCCTTGATATGTTGATATGTTAGCTGCAGTTACTGCTGTTGCCCCTGTTTCAGTGCTTGCAACTATATCATATTCTACTTTATTTATTTTCTTTGATGGTACTATTCTAGTATTCGCAATCATACCAATTTCTCCACGCATAATAACATTATTATTATACTTATCATTTGAAATAAAGTTTGAGTCTTTTCTCAATGTTGATACTTGAGATGGAGAAATAAATGCAACTTTTTCTACATTCTCTTCTTCTTGGAATAAGTCAAGTGCTTCAACAAATCCATTATAAGAAATAACTCCTGCTGTTTTATCAGCTATAAGTGAAGCTCCTTTTAATTCGTCCATAACATCTTGGTCTACTTTAGATGCTAAAGCTAATCCTAATTGATTATTTGTTTCTCCTACTGGGTTTCCATATCCTGATAGAACTGCTTCATCTGTTAATCTTACTTGTTTTACAGCTTTTTTAATTGTATATTCTGCTGTTGTTGTCTCTAATTTAGTTTCAGTTGCATCTGCTCCTTCTGCTAAATCTTCTGCGTCTCCTATAAAAACATATTTTGGTACAGTAATTGTACTTCCTGGTCTTCCTTGTAAAGTTGTATCAATTTTTGCAAATGGTGTTGCAACTATTGCACTTTGTAATTTTGCACTTATCATTGGTGCCATTACTTCTGGGTCTATTAAATCAGTTAATTTTGTTTGATTTTCTGCCATTTTTAAATCCTCCTTTAATTATTATTATATTTTTGAAATAATTCTGGGTTTTCTTGTTTTAATTCTACTCTTTCTTTATAAGACATTTTGTCAAAAGTTTCTTTAGATACTGTGTTGTCAATATCTCCCATAGGTGTCATATCTTGGAATTGATTAGGATTTTCAAATATTCCTGTTTTATCCTTTGTCAATTCTTCAAATATGTCTTTTATTCCTTTGCCTTGGTTTTCTTCTTTTTTCATTTCTGTCTTTATATCAGAAAGTAACCCATTTTTTGCATATTCACTACTAAATTTTCTATTTCCAAAAACTGCTAAAATATTATTATTTAATGTTTGTTCTGCTTTTGTTGCCTTTTCTTGTTCTATTCTAGCTGTTTCCTTTGCTTCAAAATCAGTAATTTTTTGCTTTAGATTTTCCATTTCCTCAGATGATGGAGCTTTTTCTATTTGTCCTTTTAAATCATCAATAGTTGTTTTATAGCTTTCAATGTCTTTTTTGTATTGTTCTTCTATCTTTGTTTTTTCATTTTCAACAACTTTACCACTTTCGGCTATAATACTTTTAATTTCATCTTTTGATAATTTAACTTTGTTTTCTCCAATCTCTAAATCTGTTAAAAAATCCTTTAAACTCATAATATATCCTCCTCGACTTTTTCCGTTGGTAGTCTCCAACATAGATTCAATATTTTATATAAAACAGTTTATAAACAAAACTGATAAAACCTAAACAAAAAACGCCAATCTAAACTTAATTAGACTGACGTTCAAGACGTTCTGCTTTTATTTCTATAACTTTTTTACATCTATTGCATAATATTTCTATTATTCCTGCAAAATTGCCTTTGAATAATAGTTTATTGCATTCAGTACAACGATATTCTTTCATTTGTTACCTCACTTGCATTATAACATACTTTTTTAATTTGTGCAACTTACATCGTACGTCTTCTTCTTTTTGGCTTTTCTATTTCTTCAATGTCATCTTTTAATATTCTTACTGCTTTTTTATCTTTTAATAAATTAGCTCTTTCTTCACTTACAAAATATATTTGATTATATTCTATGTATTCTTTCAAATCTGTATCATTATATCCACTTTCTAATATACATTGTACTTTTACTAAATTTTCCATATTTTACACCTCCTTTTAAGTTATCCACAAAGTTATCCACATTTTCCACATTATAAATTAGTTAATTGGTGGGACGGCGTACCCCACATCTCTTTTAAGACCTATCCCCATACAGCTTTTGTGTAGATACCATTATGGATAACTAATGCCTTTCTCCTTTATCCATATTAATTTGGCTCTAGCTGTTGTATCTATATAGGCGTGATAGCTGCCTTTCTATCCTCAACTATTTTACTTTAACTCTCGAATATCCACTCACTTGCATTCTTTGTTTTTTTGGTAATAATCCACTTGCTTTGCATAAGTCATTATATTTACTCGTTAATAATCTTATTTTATTTTGACTTTGTAATACTAATTCGTCATCTCCACTAGCTCTAGCAAGTATTTGTGTATCTTTTTGTTTTCTTATATTAAGTTCTATTCGCCTTTGTAACTGACTTCCTTCATACATAGTATAATGTTTACCCTCAAACTCAAAACCACTTAAATTTGATTCTCGTATGTCATTTAATTGCTTTTCTGTATATTCTGGCTTGCTTACACCTAAAACTATATTAAATATTTTATGATAACAGTTATATTCTCCAATATGTCTTTTATCTGCTCCATCATACTTGTTGCCTTTATAATCTGTTGCTATTTCTCCATTTTCTAGTTTGTCATATTCTTCTATACTAAATTGCTTTCCTTGTATGTCTGCGTGGTCTGGTGCTGGTTTACTATGCACACTTATCTCTATTCCATCTGCATTATATTCTTCGCCAAATCTTCGACTTGTTTCGTTATTTAATGCTCTCATTCCATCTAGTATATTCATACGAACCGCACTATCTAATCTTCTAGTTCTACCACTTTCATATTGTACTAAACCGCTTCCGCCTAATTCTTTTAATGTTTGTCTCATACTAGAATAAAAGTCTTGTTTACCTTGGCTTATACTTAATATAGCTTTGTCTATTGTATCTTGATAAACTTGTTGTAATTGTTTAAATGTTCCATCTTGTATAAATCCTATTACACTTGTATTTGATATATTTCTATACATATCTGCCGTTATACTTGCTAAACTTCTAACCATATTTTGCAATGCAATATCTTTTTTGTATGGGATATAATCAATGCCTCTATATTTATAAAATTGTTTTGCAAATTGTTTATTGTTTTTTGCTACTTCTTCAAATATCTTGTATATGTCTTGCACATTTTTGCCACTTACTCTTGCTAGTTCTTTTGCTATTTCGTTATATGTGCCTCCGATATTTCAAAATTTGTTGTATTTGATAAGCTTGGCTAGGTGTTAATGTACTTATTTGCTTTATTGCTTCACCTATTCTTTTTAATATATAACTATTAGCTTCTTCAATACGATTTACAAGATGTTCTGCTAATCTTTCTTCTACTTCTTGACTTAACATAGGATTACCTCCTATTCTTTGTATTCTTCATAGGTTTGTTCAAATATATCTGCTTTACAAGGATATATTTCATTTCTAATTCCTTTTATAATATAATCCCCATAATTTGCGTGCATAATACCTTCTAATGTTTTTATATCACAATTAGTATCATCATAATGATTAAATCCATTTGACTTTCCGTGCAATATAATATCATTTGAACTAACCTTATCCATAAACCAATCTGGAATATAATCAATCCCAATTTTAAATGCTTCTATTATTATTGGCTTTTTTATGTATTTCATATTATTCAGCCTCATTTCCTACTAAATCTTCCACCGTTGGCTCACTTGCTTTTATCTCTTCTATTGCTTTTTGACTATCTTCTAAAGTTTCATCTGGTTTTAGCCATTGTCTTACTTCAACCTTTGATACTATTCCTTTTGCCTCTGCTGTTGTTAATTGATTCCATACTGTTGCACTATCTTCTAATAAACTATAATCCCAATCAAAACTTACTTCATATTCTCCCTGTGGTGTTAAATTATAAGCATTTGCAAGCACATTTGCACTATATAAAAAATCTTCAATTCCTTTTTCTATATTGCTACGCATATCATCAACTATTGTGAATGTATCATACATTGACCTCTTTATCTCTGTTGCTGTTGCATTTGTTGTATTTACTTCACTTAATATTCCTGCAGATGTTCCTATTTCGTGTTCTAGCCTTTTAAATAACTCTTGTAATCTTTCTGTATATGGTCTAAATGCAGGGTCAAATAATTGCCATAAGTCCTGGTCATTTGTACCACTATCAAACATTTTAAACAATTTACTAACTGATGGAAATATGTCATTTCCTTTTTTGTCTTTTCTAACCATTGTATAATCTATTGCTAAAAATGTTTGCTTTAGTCTATATTCATCAACTAATTGCTTTAATGTTTCTTTTATTTCGGCTATTGTACTGTCACAACCATAAGTTATTGGTACACCATATTTGTCATCTGTTTTTCTATTGTTTATTGGACTTTTAATATATCCAAATAATGCTCTGTCTACTCCACTAATTACTTGTACTTCTTGTATGTTTTTCCAAAAGTCGGGTGTTGCAACAGGCTTCCCAAATTCATCTGTAAACTTTTGTGTTATTGTTATATTACCATTTTTTACTCTATAATTTGTTAATCTATAATATGTTTTACTATTTCCTATACCTCTATTGACTGTCCTCTTATCTGCTATTATGGTTGCTCCTATTATGTTTTCGCCCTCTACCTCATCTATTGTTACTCTACTTTGTGAAACTATATTATAATATATTTTTCCACCTTTTACATAAGGAACCAATACATCTCCACCATAACCAAATCCCATTGATGTTATTTTCTTTGCTTTCTTCCACATTGATTGAATAACTTTATTTAATAATTCTGCTCTTGCATTTTCCCCTGTTATATTTACATTGCTGTCGTTAATAACATAATTTGCTAGTTTGTTACTAAATATTGAGTTAAAATTAATCTCATCTATTCTTTCGTATTCTACTGCATACTTTTGATTGTCTTCTACTTCTTTTTGAGTTGTTTGTGATTGGATATTAAATAGTCTGAATATCCACATAATAAATTTTTGAAACACTCTTTTTTCCTCCTTTTTAACTTTTTATGTTTACAATGCTTGTCTTTTGTTTATTTTAATATATTTTGTAAAAATATGGTATCAATAATATTTTTTAATTCAAAAGTGTTTTCTCGGTAATTTTTGATACTTTTTTATAAAATTTGCTTAATTTTTACTTCAATTTTACATAATGTTGATTACGCAATTCTTTTTCTTTCTGTTACATCATTTATTTGTCGCATAAACTTTGTCCAACTATATTCGAACGCATCCATTGTATCAATATCACTCGTAAAATCATCAAGTCTTGTATCTTCTTTTGCATCTTCGTCCCATAATGCACTTGATATTGCTTCTACTAATGTTTTACACTCATCTTCTATATACCAAAACATATCATAAGCTAACATTGTTCTAAATAAGTCTATTCTATCATTTATTGGTTCTTTTATACAACCTCTTACTAAAGCATTTATTCCTCTTTCAGGTGCTCCTTTTCTTAATCCTCTTATCAATACAACTTCTTCATTGTCTGGGAATATATAGTCTATGTTACAATCATATTTGTATTTCATCTTTTTTGCAAATTCTATTTCTAATTCAAATAAATCATCTGGGTCTATATCTCCCATATGTTTTTCACTACCTAATGCTATTATTGTTTTATAATCATAACTTATTCTAGTACACACAAAGGCTTGACCTGACTTATTCCCACCATAGTCTATTCCAATTATTGTATATCCTTGTGGGAGCGGTTTGTCTTTATCCCATATATATTTCTTTGGATTATCTGCAAATCTTTTATATATTAATCCTTCTGCATTACACCATTGTCCTAATATAAGCCTATTGTAATATACAGTTCCCTCATATTCTTTGCATAAATTATCAATAAATTCTTTACTTAAAAATGGATTATCAAATATTGTATAGCTTTGCACATAAGCATCTATCCCTTTTTCTTCTATTGTGTCTAAAAAGTCTACTTTAAACCAATGTGTATTACTTTCTGGGTTCAATGCACCATCAAAACAACTATATGGTTTATCTAAAGAACCTTGTATCATAACAAATACATCTTGACACCATTTTGCAATTTCATCTCCATAAGCATACTTAATTGAAGTACCTTGTATTTTGCTTACTTGATTTGCTTTTTCGCAACCTAAACAATATACTTCCTCTCCAAATAAATAAGCTATATTTTGACTATTTATAGCAGTTATAAGCTCATTTCCATATATCTCTCTTAAAGGTTGTAATACATTTCTTTCTATTGTTCCTTTTGATACTCCAAATATAACATTTAATCCATCTTTGCCTTTTCTTTCTATTATTCGTTTTGGTATCATATAAAGAATATCAAGATAAGTTTTACCACATCTTCTGGCTCCTATCTTGATATTAAATCTGTGATGTGCATTTCTTATATATTCTTTTTGCTTATCACTTATTATCATTTACTTGCTTCTTCCTCTATTTTATTCAATAATTCTTCTACTTTTACAAGTTGTTTACTTTCTACTTCAAATGTATCTCTTTGTTTTAAGTATTGTTTACCAAGCCAAATAGCCATTGTTGGGTTTTTTTCTGCAAGTTGTAATTGGTATCTTCTTAATGCTATTTTACCGCCTTCTTTTTTTTGCTCATAAATAGTAGCAAAGTCACAACCATAGTTTGCCTTACACCACCTTATTAAAGTATCTTTACTAACATCAAACCAGCTCATTATTTCTGTTTCAGTACATTGCATTTTACATAAGTTCTCAAATTGCTTTTTGTCTATTTTTATTTGTGCTTGTTTTATCTGCCCCTTTGCCACTATATCACTTCCTTTTACTCAGTTTTTAATTTATCCGTTTAAATCCAATCTCCTAATAACTTTAATTCATAAAATAAAGCAAATATCTTTGGGCTTTGTATTGCAAACCAATCTACCATTTCTTCATTTTCTGCCCAATTATATGTTTTTAAACTATTACATTCTAAACCACTTTCAAATAAAAAAGCGTGTATTATTTCGTGTCTTAATATTTTGTTTTGATAATTCTTTATTTTAGTCTCATCAGATAATCTATTTTCAAAATCTTTTTCTATAACTATTCTTTTTAAATAAAAATCAGTGTATCCATCTAAATTTTCTAATTTTTTATCTTCTTTACTACTTAAATATTCTAATGAATACTCTGTTCCTAATATGTTTATTTTATCCATTTAATCCTCTTTCTTGCTTAAGTTGTCTATTTTATTTTCTAATTCCTTAATTTTTATGTTTAAGTAATCAATGTTTGTAATTAGCGAGAACAAAAACTTATTTAATTCTTGTATTGTCCCAAAATCTCTAAATTGTCTTATATTTTTTAAATCATCTTCTGCTAATTTTTCTACTTGTTGTTTTATTGTGCTTTCAAATTCTTCATTATCCATTATTTAATCCCCTTTTCTTTTATAAACACAATGCAATAATATACTAGGAATCGAACCTACTTATATGAGTTTTCCTGCTCACTCGTTACACCAGTTCACGATACTATTTACCAAAATAGATAAAAATTTCAGGAATTGAACCATTTTATATTATTGCATTCTATCTATAAACACTACAAAGCAATATTATGGTCTTCTTGCGTTAATTACTCGCAAGCAATATGCTTTTCTAGGATAAAATAATACAAATAGCATACTTACCGTATTATTCTCTACCTGTGCCTAGATATTTTTTAATATTGCTTTATACTATCTATAGAAGTACATCGCCTCAGCTTTGTACTCCCCTGCTATGCAGAATTTTAATAGATAATAACTAGGATATAGCTTGTCTCCATTGCTTCTTCTTTCCTCCAAATAAGATGGTAAAATATAAATGCGTGCTAAATTTATATATTAATGTTGCCTAGTACTTTAATATCAATATGTACGGATACTTTATAGTCCACCCGTAAAGACACTCCACGGCTTGTTTTTCACCGCCTCAGGTATCCTGCTTTGCAAGATATTACTCCCTGGCAGGCTACCATAGGATACCGTTATCAATTCCCCCTGGTCTAGATATAAGGATTTGAACCTTCACCTAATCTGTCCAAGAGACTTGTGCTACCAAATTACACCATACCTAGATTTATAAAATATGTAGATAAGGATTTGCACCTTATATGAAAGCCTTCAGATATACCAACAAACAGCTTTCCTCGACTTTGCCCTTACTCTCTCCTCGTTGATTTTAAGAGTGTCTACTATTGCAATTTCGATATTATCTTTCTACTATCTACTTTGCTTTACCAATTATAAATTAAATCTATAATTGTCTATTCCACCACTACATATTTCTAATTTTTAAATACACATTGCAAATCTCCATTGATATTTCTTGTTATATGGCATAAATCAGTTGTTTTATTTTTGCAATCTTTGCATTCTTTTCTTCTAAATTGTTCAAATTCTGATTTTAGTTTATTTGCATGTATTCTTTTCTTTTTCTTGTATTCTCTCATAATGTTGTCGGCTACGTAACTTTTCATATTTCATTCCTCCAACTATGTGTATTATATCACATTTTTTGATTTCTCGCAACTCTGTTTTAATAATTTATATTTTTGCTTTATTAAACATAATTCTTCTTTCAATGTTGCCTTTTCATCTTCTGCAATATAATACTTATTTAATATAGTTTTATATTGGTTATTTTGTATTTCATAATCTTTACTATTAACAAAATACTCGTTATAACACGCGACAATCCATTCTAAGTCATTTTTTATTTGTGTGTTAGTAATTTTATCTTTATATTCTATTAAACGTCTTATTTTGTCTTTTTCATAAACCATAACATTTTCTCCTTTAAAAATATTATGCCTTTTCTTTGATGTATTTTATCTCTCCATAATTCTTTGTCTCTCTCCAACTCTTAAACTTATTACATTCTTCTTTTGTATCTACTTCTTTACAGAAATATCTTTTAGAACAACATTGACATAGTTTAGTCATTATTTTTATCCTTTCTTTTGATATATCTAATAATTTCGTTGATTTTATCTATTATGATTATTTGACTATTAGACCAAACTTTTACTGTTCCGTCAAAAACATAAGCACATTCTTTATTTATTTCTTCTATATTATCTTCTAATATTTCAACTTCATAGCTTAAAATTCTTAAATGGTCTATTTTATAATTAAATGATACTTCTTCATTGTCTATTACCCATATATAACCAGGATAAGTACTTGAATATTTGCATTTAATAATATTTCCATCTTCGTTGATGATATTAAATTTTGTATTATTTTTTAGTTCTCCATTTGCTATCATATTTAAAAGTTCAATCATCTTTATCTTTTTATTCATCTTCTCCTCCTATCCAGCCGAAGCTCTTTCATAAAGTCACAGACTTCTTTCATTCCATATAATCTTGACAAATATTTATCGAATTTTATTTTTCCACCATACCTTTTATATCTTCCATAGTTTCTATTTTCCTCTGCCAAGCTAATTAATCTTTCAACCTCTTTACAATAATTTTCAACTGTTTCTTTTATCTCATCTGCCTTACTCAATATTATCCCTCCTTTATTTGCTCATAATCAAATATTTCACATAAGTGGTCTACAACATCTTGAATACTTTGACTATCATCTCCTATAAATTCGCCATCAACAAAATAATTTGTTATTGTAGAAGTAGTTACTCCATCAGATTCTAATAAACATTCTTCACAAATTATTTCGCCTGTATCTTTATTTTTATAATAATAATCAGCATACTCGCTTCCACATATTTCACACTTACTCAATATTATCCGCTCCTTTCAAAATCTTTGTGTTATACTATGTGCATAAGTTGTTCCTAATTCTGTTTTTGCATCACACTCTGGACATCTCACATATCTTTTATATTGTTCTGGACTAGTTGTATATGCTAATGATGTATCTATCATTATATCATGTTGCTCATATTCAAACTTACATCCACATATACATTTTATTATTTTATTTTCTTGATAAAAATTTCCGTGTTCTAATACTCTCATACTTCCTCCTAACTGCTCCCTTTAAAGTCTTAATAACCATATAGCAAAATTATCTTTGGCATCTATTATTTTATGTTTTAAAGGGTGCGCTATTCTATCTATTTTTTCTTCAAGTTCTAATTCTTCTTTTATTCTTTTCTCTTGTTCTTTGAACCAATCGTTATCCATCCATTCTCCCCACATAATTATTTCCTCCTAACTGCTGTATATTACAGCCTTAATACTTAAAATTTTTTTCATTGAATATTCTTCTGTTTCTAAAATATGGTCTAATTGTTTTGAAAAATCTTCTAGTAATCTTATATATTCTTCTTTATTGCAGTATGGATTATAAAAGACTTTTTCTTGCTTTGTTGTTTCAATTTCATAATTGTAATATGCTTGTAATTTTTGTATTTTTAAAATTAAACCTTTATAACTCATTATTACTCCTTCTGCTGTATATTACAGCTAAATTAATTACATAAATCTATATATTTAAAACTATCTTCTAAACACTTTTCTAAACATTCTATTAGAAAATCTGTTAATTCTACTTTTCCATTTTCTTTATATGTACTTATAATTGTTTTTACCATCATTTGATATTCTTCCATCTTTAATCCTTCCTTTCTACTCATCAACTATTTCAAAATAACAATCTACATCTGGTCTCATTTTAAATTTTTGACTAGTTTTACTAAATACTCTTATAACTCCATTTTCTGGTATAACTATACCTAATCCTTCCAACGGATTTTTAGAAGGATTTATAGCTGTAGCATCGCTTTGTGTAGTTAATAAATACTTCTCTTTTTTTTCAGTTTCGCCAATAATATACATTTGTCTACACCCACTATATTTATCTCTTTCATTTGTTGGTAAAATATAAATCGTATTAAATAATAATTCTTTTTTTATAATATTAAGCTCGTGTTTACATTCTTTCAAAAAATCTTTTTGTGTTCTATTCATATTAATCCTTCCTTTCTACTTAATCCCATACCCTAAAACCTATTTCATATTCAGTCACACTATATCCATAATCTTTTAGACAATTTGCAACTGTTTCATTTATAAAATCTCTAAAATCTCCATTTAATATTCTTTGTATTGTATGAATATCATAAATTGATAAATTATACTTTTTTAATATTCTTGATTTCCCTGTATCATATAATTTTGATAATTCTTCTTTTAACTTTTGTTGTTTATCAATCGGTTTCATATCCTACTTCCTTTCACATTTTTCTAATGACTTTTTATATGTTTTATCACATTTTTCTAATCAGTTTTAACTTTATAACTTATAGATTCCATCATTTCTTTTGTAACTACTGTTTTTATATCTTCTTCATTTGTTAAATATTCTGTTGTAGTTGTTATTTCTCTTCCCCAATCTAATCCAGTTTCTATTTTTTCAACTAGTTCTCCATTTACATAGTCTCCTTCACAAATGAGGTCTATTAAGTTAGGAGAATGTTTTAATTTTTTAATGTTATCTATACTTGTAAATGCTACTTTTTCATTTTGGCATAAGCATACTTTTCTATAATCATTGTTGTCAAATTTTATGTTTATATGAGATATTATAAATATACCTTGATTACTTCTTACAAATTCATTTACTTTTATTTCATTTTCCATAAATTAGTCCTCCTCTGCATAATATCCTAATATTTTAAACTTATCATTTAATACTTTTCCTGCATATAAACCTGTGCCATTATATGCAATTAATTTTAAATCATTTATATATAATCTATATGTTAAACCATACTCGTATCTTAATCTTATATCTTTTTTAATTTTTCCTTTTGCAATTTCTTGTATGATTTCTAAAAGAGAAACTTCATCTCCTATTTTCATATATCTACTCCTTTTCTAAAAGTGATTGCATAACATCTTTATAAATATCATTTTCTTTTCTTGCATCCTGTACATCATCATACCAATAATAATCTTTACCATATTCTATTTTGGCATTATGTATTATGTTGTTATTCTTTTGCATCTTTTCACCTATTTTTGCTTTTATTTTGTCTTTGCTGACATAATTATAATTAACCCATTTCATATTTACCATTTCTTCTGTTCTTTCAATAGGTTCTGCACAATCTGATTGTGTTTTATTCTTCTCTTTTAATTCTTCTATTTCTTTAGATTGTTTTTCTATTAGATTAGCTGCTTGTTTTATAGCTTCAAATTTTCCAACTGATAAATAACCATTTTGTTCATATTCTTGTTCACAATATCTTAATTTCTTTATTAAATTTTCTTTTTCTTCATCACTTAACATTGTTTTATTCCTCCTTACATATCTGGATTTCCTAAAAATAAATGCTCATTCTGACATCTTTCTTGACTATCTTTTAAACATTGTAACAATATTTTATTTTTCTCTTTTTCTTTTTCAAGCTCTTGTTGTAACTCTCTATACCTTATAATTAATTCTAAAGTTACTTGATGTTCTTCTAATATTCGACCATTTCCATATTGTATTGTTTTTTCACAGTGTTGTTCTAATTTATTTAAATTTTCTTCTGTCAAAAAAGAAATAGGCTGTTGCATATACTTACAACTGAATTGTTTATTCCATTCATCTATAGGCATCATTAACTCTTCTATATCCATTTACTTACACCTCTCTTCAAAATATTTTCTAATTTGTTCTTTTGTTTTAATATTATTATCAAAATCGCAACCTGTATAAATATGGTCTATCATCAACTCTATTATCCTATCCCTTTCTTTAACAATATCCATTAAATCTGCTATTCTATTATTAGCTTCATATAAATCTGATTGAGTGTTTTCCAACTCTTTTAAAATCTTCTTTACTTCATCTGCATTTAATGTGCATCCGTTTTTCTTTATAATAATTTAACTTTGATTTTAATTTATCCATTATTCCCACATCTCCTTAAAAAATTCATTGTAACATTCATGGCAAAAGTCCCATACATCATCTCCATATTCTTCTGATGTTACTTTTACTCTGTGTTTTTCTATAACTGATATAGTCTTACCACAACGATTACACATGTATATACTTTCTAATTTATTTTTACGGTTAATTTTTACTAACACTATTTATACTTCCTTTATCTCTAAAATAACTTTGCTTTCCTTTGCATACTCAAATGTATCTGTAAATCCTGTTACACAATTTCTATTATCATCTTTTAGCTTTCCTGCTTTTACCATTGCATCTAATATAAACTTTTTAGCAAAACATACATTGTCTAAATCTCGCTTTTTGTTTTCTTCTATCCAATGAAAATGTATTTGTATAGGCTTTTCATACTTGGGTAATCTGTTTATATACCATTCTATATCTTCTTCTACTTGCTTTTTCATATTAGCCCCTGCATATCTGTTTTTTCTGCATTCATTTATGTAATTGTTTAAACTAGGCAATCTTAAAGGTATTTCTATTTTATCTACATATTCTTTAGCTATTACTTTGTTTTCCATATTTCCTCCTCGTATTGTGAAAATTCACCTATTATTTCTTTCATTGTAGGTATTTCTCTTGTATTTAACCATTCTCTAAATTTTTTCTCACAACTTTCGCATAAATCAAAATCTTTATATGGTGCAGATTGTCCTCTTTTTGATTTATAATAATGATTTATTCCTACAAACCCTTTTTGTGCAACATATCTTATTTTTTCTCCACATTTATCGCATATATAATTTGCTTTCCATCTATTACTTCCTAAATTCATTTAAGTACTCCTGTTTCCACTCAACTTTTTCATTCCATTTACATTTATAAACTCCTATAAAATTAGGATTTTCTAATCTTTGACAGCCTAGGCAGTCTTTACATACTCCTATTAGTTTTTGATATTTCATTTATTCCTCCATATATTTACATTTTTGTAACAAATGTAATGCTAATTCCATATAATCTTTTACTTGATTTTCATCTGGCAAACCCCAAGTTGCAAAACCTTGCAATGTATCACATCCAGAACACGAACCATAATAAGTATTTGTGTAAACATATTCTTCTACTGATGGTTGATAAGTACTTCTATGTAAAATAAATATTTGTGTTCCTTGATAATCTCCATCATCAATTACAAGCATATTTTCTATATCAAATTTTCCATAATCTATGTCTCTATTTACAACATTTTCAAATAATAACCTTACTATTTCTTCGTATGTACCATACTCTTCCTGTTTTGTATTTCTAAAATAATCTTCTAAATCATTTTTATGCTTATTCCAACTTTCAACAAATTCTTTAATCATCTTTCCTCCTCCAAATTAACTTGAACTATTTTATAATCTACTTTTAACTCTTCTACATAAACTACTTTACATTCCATAATTTATCTTTCCTCTTAATATTTTTCTATTTTAATACCATCTTTTATTAGCATTTCTCTGTACTCTTTTCTGTTATATTCTCCGTTGTAAAATCCTTTTATTGTTTCTGATAAATCGTCAACAACCGCTTTAAGCCTTTTATTTCCAAATCGTGTTGATTCTCCAAAATGTAAGGCATACATTAAAGCTGTATCAACATCTTTTAATCTTTCAGCATATTGTTCTAAATAATAATCCTTATATCTATTTCTGTAAAATTCTGCTAATCTTCTTTCAAAGTCTTGCCCCCATTTTAATATTTCTTTTTTATCTTTGTTTTTAGCACATCTTTGTAATCTGTTTAATTCGTTTGTATCAAACATTTCAACTATATTCTCTTGTTCTTTCATATTTCAAATCCTCCTAATACCTCATCAGATGTTACTTCCTGATATTTTTCTATTTGTCTTATTATTACATCAACCTTATTATAAACTTTAAATAATTCATTTAAGTATTTGTCACAATCTTCTGGGTGTTCATCTAAATAATTACAACCATTGTACAATCTGTTTAAATTAAAATTATAATCCATTTTTAACTCTTTTAAATCTACCATGGCAATTCCTCCTTTGAAATATTTTCATAATTGTATTTTAATTTTTCCTTTTCTTTTTCTTCATTATACAATTTTCTTGATGGTATAAAAGTTCTTAAATCTCTGTCATACTGTAATCCTACTAAACTTGTTTTAAAATTTTGTCCTTTTGTTTTTATTATTTCTAATACAGTATCTACAGTTTGTAAATCATAATCTAAATTAAACAACTCTTTTTCAAGTTTTTCTTTTTCTTTGTTATCATTTCTTATTTTATCCATTCTCATTATTGATATTATATTTCCTGCTTTGTTACTTAAATTACTGCTTCCTAAAATATCATGTTCAGATAATCGTACTTGAAATCTTTCTGTTTTTCTAGGGTGTGCAACTAAATGTATATGTACTTTTTTATTTACTGCAAAAGTCCTCAATTTTTCCATTATGTTTGTTTGTTCTTGAAATACATTGTCGCTCTTAATATCTATCTGCATAAAGTTATCTAAAAAGAACACCCTTATTTTTTCTTTTTTCCTTACCTCTTCCATAGCATATAACAATGTATCTATATCTCTTGCACTTTCATTGTTAAATATAAATATTTTATTTCCATAAATTTTTTCTAATTCTTGTGCTTTTACTTTAGTAACAAAAGTGTCTTTTACTATGCTGTTTCTATATTGTACTCTTACTAAATCTTTTTTACTTGATGCTTGAATGTATAAATTATTTTTAAAATCTTCTTTTGTTTGCTCTCCATTAAAGAAAAACACCCTTTCTCCTTGCTCTATTGTCTTTTTTGCTATCATTGTCATAACTGTAGTTTTACCAGCATTTGTTAATCCAGTCCATATTGTTATAAGCCCCATTTCAAATCCTGATATATTATAATCTAAATCTTCTATTCCTGATAAAACTCTTATCTTTGAAACATTATTATACTTTACATCATCTAGTCTATAATATAATTCTTTAACTTCGGTTTTACCCAATATTTTAACTCTTTCATCATCTGTCATTTTTTAGCCTCCAAATATAACTTTATTTTATCGCTTTCACTTGTATTTGTAAATAATTCAAATTGATATTCTAATTTTGATTGTTCATCATATAAATATTTTAATACTTCTAAATTATGAAATTGTTTGCATACTTCAATACATTTACTATTAGTTTGAATCTTATTGCATATATCTACTAAATGCTCATTATGCCATTTAAGCACTAATTCTTTTGCTCTTTTTTCTTCTTCTCTTTTCTTCTTTATGTTTTTTAAAATTTCTTCTGTTTCATATTCATTGCCTATACTAATATTAAAATCATAACATAATATTTCTAATGCTTTGGCTGGTGTTGTATTAAAATATTTCTCTACAAAGCTTATAATATCATAATGTGTACTATCTCCAAAATCATGTATTCCTTTATTAGATACACAAAAACTTGCTGTTCTTTCACTTCTAAATGGGCTTTTATACCATATACCTGTAGAAGTTGTTTTAATTGGTGTGCCTAAATATCTAGTAACAACTTCTTTATTAGTTAGCATTGTTTTTATTTCTTTAAACTTATTCATATTTTTTACTCCACATAATCTAATATATAGCTATTAAAGAATGTATCTCCATGTTTTATAAATTGCTGTTCTATTTTATTTTCTTCGCATTCTTTAGCATATTTACGAACAGCATAATACATTTGCTCATCTGTTATTTTCCTAGTAATAGAATTAATCTTTCTACCTTTTAACCAGCCGAAATAATATCCTTCTGCTTTAGACTTACCCTTTTTATTAGGATATTCTTTCCATATTAGCTCAAAATGATTTCTCAATTCTTCATCTTTTGATGAAGGTATATCTTTTTCTTTGTTATTATTAAAATTGTTATTATTAGTATCTTGATTTTCCGTATCCGAAATTTTCGTACACGGTAAATTTAGGTTTATTTTATATATATTATTGCTAAATCTACTTTCATTCTTTGATTGACTTATCTGTATATAATTGCTTTCTTTTAATTCTTTTAGATATTTTCCTAAAGTATCATTTGTAATATTTAAGTCAAAACACATCTTTTTTCTACTAGGAAACGCATCTTTTCCTTTGCCTGAATAACTGCACAAATAAGCATATAATCCTTTAGCTTGTAATGATAATTGATTATCTTGCATTACTATCTTTGCTATAAAGCCATATCCATTCTTAAATATTCCGTCTAATTCTAAAATGTTATTTTCCATTTTATCCTCCTTTCCTCTATAATATTTGACAAATTTTAATTTCTATGGTATATTATATAAAAAGGTTTTTGATATTTTTATTAAAATTCTTTTTAAATCCATAGATAATAGTTAGGACTTGTCATACCACTAACTATTATTTTTTTGCATTTCATCATACTCTTTAGCATATTTATCAAGCATTTCTCTAACTGCTGTTGATAAGTCTTTACCTTTGCATTTCAATACAAAAATAGCTTTATTTTTCTTTTCTGTATCAACTCTTTTAATGTTCATATCTGATAACATATTATTCCCTCCTTTCTGTCTATACTTATATAATACTTTTTATAATTTGTCAATAGTTTTTCAAAAATATTTCATTACATTTTTGTTACAGAAATATTACAAAATTATTACAAAAAAGAGGCTATTTAACCCCTTTTTCGTGGGCATACTTCTCTACTGCTCTACTTAAAGATACAGTCATAGGTACGCCATCTCTCTCTTTTATTTTTTTTAATAATTCATATATATTAGCATCTATTTTAATTGATAATTGCATTGTTTTCTCCTTTCTCAAAATGGCAAATCTGATTCTGATGTAAAGTAATTTTCTTCTTGTTTAGGTTCATCTTGTTTAATTTCCATAGCAATTATTTTTGGTACCTTTTTTCCATCTTTGCTTTCATAAAAACTAATAAACCCTTTTGTTATTTCTATAATAGATTTATCTTCTGGTTCTATTCCTTTAGGTAATTGTAATTGCATAAACATATTTGAATAACTTCCATCTTGATTTTTATTAGATATAGAACAACTATATCCGTATTTTCCTTTATAAATTTTTGTTTTTCCTGTTATATTCATTTAATTTTCCTCCTTGTTATTTAATTTATTTTCAATAATATCTAATTGTGCTTTTATTATTCCTAAATGTATGCTATCAAATATCAATACTACCATACTAATAACATATAAAATTAAAAAATTCCTTGTTAATTCATTCATTTATTTATCATCTCCTTTAAAAATTAGGCATTGAGTCTCTTATGTCTGCAACTTCAAACATAAATTGTTCTAATTTTTCATCTATTCTATTTTCTTTTATTCGTATAGTATATACAAAATCTTTATCATTTAGCATTTCATCTATTATATTGTTTATTTTATTTTTTAAGTCTGTTTTACCATCATAAGTAATCATTTTTAATCATCTCCTTTAATATAGGTTGCCAATAATGTTTGTTTGAATGTACTAATATGTCCATATAAATCCACCGGCCGTTTTCTGTCTGCCACATCTACATTTTTTTATTGACATATAACATACCTTAGTTGCTTGACTTGCCAAATTTGCACTTTCATATTCTTTTATAAAATTTCCGTTTAAATCATATTGCTTAACTGGTTTAGATATAGGATGATTTTTCCCTTTTTTACCTAGCATATTTTTAGGAGCAATATGAAAACCATTCTTATATGAATATTTCACATTATACGACCTATCACACCATTCTAAATTATTACTTTGATTATTGTCCTTATTATTATCTTTATGATTTACTTCTTTGTAATTATTTGGATTTTCTATAAAAGCCTCTGCAACCAACCTATTTCTTTTGTATTTTCAATTATTTTCTTTAAAATTGGTCTATATTTTTTTTGATTTTTATGTACAACATTTAAATGACAATTTTCACAAAGTATTATGCAATTGTCAACATTGTTTGTTAAGTCTTTTCCTCTACCATCTATATGGTGTAAGTGCAGATTTAAACTTGTACCACATAATCTGCATTTATACTTATCTCTTTGCATAACTTTGTTATATGTTTCTTCTGTTACTGTTATTCTTTTATTGCTTACTTTTTTTATGGGCTTATTCACACGAGGTTCAAATTTAAGGCATTTTTTACAGTTATCTATATAAGTTATTGTTTTTAATAATTTGCACCTTAAACTGCCATTTAAACATTTTGATAAATATTTACAATACATTTTATACTCCTTTTGTATTTCCGTATTCTCTACTCAATTGATTTTCTAATATTCTAATCATTAATTTAATTGTTTGTATATACTCCAAATTTGCATTGTATTTTACTTGTGCTGTATCTCTTTCAAATCTTAATTTTGCTATATCTTCATAACCATATATAACTTGATTAATTAAAGTAACTGGCAAATCTTGACTTCTTAATTCTAATGCTTTTTTATTTACTGCTATTTTATAATCTCTCTCACATTCTGCTAATTTATAGCCATTTTGTGCCAATTCTTTTATTGCTTTATCTAACATCTTTTGTTTTTCTTGAATTTCTTGCCATAGTTCTATTTTAATCACCTACTTCAAATATTATTGTTTTATCATCTTTTATATTAAATTTAGATTTCAATTTTTGTAAATCATCTTGTGCAAGTTTAAACATATCAGTATGCCCTATTTTCTTCCATTCTTTAGGATTAGCTGTACTTGTTTTATAAAAGCTTCCTTTTTTCCATTTGCCTCTAATGTTTTGTAATACAAAATATGTATCTTTATTTTCTCCTAAATAAATTCCAACTCTAACATCAATATGTCCTGCCCAAGGATTTTCAATTATATCTCCTAATTTATATTTTTCCATATATTACTCCTTTACTTTTGATTTAAAGTCGTTTACTAAATTTGCATAATCTTTTATTTTTATTTCACTTGTTGAAGTATATCCATATTGACTTAATATTAATTCTACTACTTCATCTTTTATTCCTGCATTTTCTATTGATTTGTTTAAGGCTTGTACTTTTATTTTATCAATTACTTTTTCTGCATTTAATTCATTTTGCATTTTATAATCTGTTTCTGCACTTGATATTTTATCAGGGTCTTCTCCTGTTGGTATTGCAAATGTTCTTAATAGCATATATTTATAAGCATAAGTCATAGCTTTTCCTACTGCTTTGTCTTGTGTATCAACTCCACTTCCATTGCTTTCCACTTCTATAAAATCGCTTACGTCATCTATATTTTGTATTCTGTATCTAGTATGTACATCTGCTCTTTGATTTACTGATTTGTCTGTTCTTATAAGTTCTGTAACTGTGCTTTCTTGCATAATTGGAATAATTACTATTCCTTGTTTTACCAATTCTTTTCTAACTATTGTTGTTACTTTTTCTTCACTTATTGCTTTATATTTTGTGTTTGCAAATTCTACTTTATCATCTTTTGTTAAATATTCAATAGCTTTCATTACTTCACTAATTTTTTGATATATATTCATTTTCATACCTCCTAAATACTATATTATCTTCATCTATCAAATCCCAATAACACATTATTTTTGTTCCTCCTCTTTTTGTTGTACATATATTTTCCATGCTTCTTTTTTTCTCTCAAAAAACTCTTCTTCTGACATACTCATTCCTATTACTAGGTTGTATACTTCTAATTCTTCATTTATTAAATTCCACATTTCTTTTAAATGGTTTACTTGCTTTCTTAAGTTTTCAATTTCAAAATCTTTTATATCTTCCATTTCTAGTCTCCTTTATAATCTAATATTGAATTTAATCTTTCTTTAATGTAATCAATTAAAAGTCCATTAGGTTTTAACCCATTTTCAATTTCTTTTGCAATTACATCTGTACAATCTTCTATAACTTGTAATATACATAATGCTTGTTCTTTTTTCATAATTAACTCCTTTCCATATCCTGTAAAGTTTCTATCATACTTTTAATCATAAATTTGTCTAATGGCAAATTGTTTTGCAATTCTTTCTCAATGAAATTCAAATAATCTTTTAGTTTACTTATTCTTATTTCATTTAATTTTCTTGATGAAATATCTTCCATAATAAATCCTCCTTATCCAAAATATCCTATTGTGCTAAAAAATTCTATGCCTTTTGTTTTTAATGTATAAATTAAAACAGCAACTATTGCTATATTAAAAATAATATATAGATTTCTAGCTACTGTTTTCCAATTTATTCTCCATTTTTTCATCATACATTACCTCCCTTTCTTTATTTTATATTTGTATTATACTACTTTTTACTACCTCTGTCAAGTGTTTTTTATAAAAATCTTAAAAAAATTTTATTCTTACTCTCGTAAGTGTTTTACAATGCAAAAGAAAAAAGCTCCAAAAAAGAGCTTCTTCGAATAGGTTGGACCCCCTATATAAATATTATATCATTGTTTATAATAAAAATCAATGTCAAAAAGGAAAAAGTCCGCAACAAAAGTTACGAACTTAATCAGTAATGTAGATGATAATTTTATTATACACTTATTTTGAAATTTTGTCAAACTAATTTATTTACTTCTTTTTGTACTTCTTTATAATTATATCCAGCTTTTTCCAAAGCTTTTTTTCTTGCATCTCCATTTCCCCATTTACCGTCAATTACTTCTTTTGCTATTTCTTTAATAGATTTTTTATTTTTAAGTAGTCTGTTTACTTCATCTTGTACTTTTCTATAATTATATCCAGCTTTTTCAAGTTTCTTTTTACGTTCTTCTCCAGAACCCCATTTTCCGTCTATAACTTCTTTAGCAATTTCAGTTACTGATTTTTTATTTGTATTAGAAGAGCTATTTTCTTTTTCATATTTAATATAAGCACATTTACCCCAATTTGTCCATCCTCTAGTTTTAGCAACTGTTTTTATTATTCTAAAAGTTCCGCCACTAACTGTACATTCATAAGTATATTTGTTTCCATCATATACACCAATATGTCCATCCATCCAAACAAGCAATCCTTTTATATTAGGTATAGATGAAATTTTTCCTTTTTCTGTACATTTATTATACATACCATTTGCTGACAAATCATATTTGCTATTATATTTTACATTTCCAAACCCACCAAATAAATAGCATTTTATTAAGCCTACACAATCATAAGCATATTTATATTTTCCAACTGCATTTCTTGCATTTCTTTTTCTTTGTTCTGTTCTATAAAATGATGGGTATTGTTTTATTTTTGCCTCTACTAAAGAAGATGTAAGTCTTTGTCCAAATGTTCCATATATATAATAATTTGAGTGCTTATAACATTTTATTGTATTTTCTAATAATCCAATATTTGTAAGTGACATAATTATTCCTCCTCTTCAACAATTTCTACTTCTTGTTCTTCCATTTCAGATTGTTTTAGTATCTCTTCTTCAGATACCTCCATTATATTATCTTTTTGCATAACTACTCTCCTTTGCTAAGTTCTTGTATTTTAGTTAATAAGTCATGCAATACATTTGCACCTCTACTAATTAAAATTCCAGTTAATACACTTCCTAAAATAGGAAATATTTCAAAGTCTAATATTTCAAATAAATTTATCTTAGTGCCAATTGCAACTATTATGCTTACAATTAAAGAACCTAATCTATTTATACTAAACTTTCCATTTTCAAAAGTCATTCTTAAATTTTCCCATATAGCTTCACATAATAAAGCTAATATAATTACTTTTATCATCATAGTAAATCACTCCTTTTTTAATTATTAAATAATACATTTAAATCTCTTAACGCACTTACCTCAAACCTAGGTTTCACTTCATCAGGACTTGATATATGTGTTCCACCTTTGTATGAGTAAGCTTCTTTTATTTGGTCGTATACTGCTTGTTGTTCTTCTGTGTATGGGTCGATTTGTTCTTCTGCTAATGGAACTTCTATGATTGTACCAATTAAAAGGGTTCTTGCTACTTCTAAAGATGTAAATCTATCATCAAAAATACGTAAAAACGATATGTCATATCCTACACCAAAAATACCACTTTTAATATCAGATACAGTTTTCCCTTGCTTATAATTGTTTACTAGCACTAATGCATCACTTCCCCAAGTTGTTTCCCAACCCAAATCCTCTTTTTTTATATTTACAGCAGGAACATCATAATAAACACCGTACGACAAAACAATATCAATATTGTCTTCTGTTATTTTTGTTTGCTTTCTCACATGATGTACCCCATCATCTTCCAAGTAGTCTCCTTCCATTAGCTTTTGTCCTTGTGCTAGTGGGAATGAGATGGTTTGTTCGGCGTGGGCAATGTAATCTGTTACTGTTTCTCCTTCTTCAATTTGCACATTACCACATGGAGATGTATCGTTATCGGAAGTCCATTGTACAAATAGATATTCTGCATTTTCTGGGGTACTTATTGGTACAACAGTTTCATTGCCTAAATATGCTCCTCCTATTGATACAGTTTCATTAATAACAGGTTCTTTATCAAAATAAAAATATCTGAAATTTGATGTTCCTTTTTCTTTTGACAAAACATAGTTTGTAGATGGTTTTATTTTAATTAAAGAAGTTCTTCTTTTTCCTGTTGTATCATTTCTTATAATGGTTGCTGTAACTGTTCCACCATAAGGTTGTAAATCAGTTCTTATTTCAGCTAAATTCTTATTCTGCACCTTCACATTAACATTACCGTTATCCCCACAGTTCTTAATATCGCTTTTATACTGTGGATTAGGACTTGCTTGTCCTCCTGTATATTTCTCCCAAGGCTCTGCCGCTGTACCCTCATTTACCATGAGATATAAATTGAAGTTATATGCTTGGCTTGCTGTTGTAAATATTAAAATTCTAATACTAGTTATTTTTCTGTCAAAAGTTTTAGCATCTGTAGTTGTATTTCCAGCGTCTATTGTTCCCGAGCCTGCTCCCTGTCCATTTTCATCATAAAACAATACACGTAAGTTTGCGGATATTGTATTTTTAAGTGAAAATTTATATGTTCCCGCTTCCCAATTTGTAGAAATACCAAATCCTAAATATGCTAGTGTATCTGTCGCTGTTCCATTAATTTTAAAACCACCATCACTTAATTTAGTCGTTGTAATACCATTGTTTGTGTAAGTATCAGTATTCCAATCTAATAACTGCTTCCCCGTCGTACTCTCTTGCTCACTATGTCCGATTATATCTAACTCCTCAAATGGGGCTTTTATTGTATCTGCTAAATATACATCTTCTCCTTCTCCACTTACTTGTGGCATTTGACTTGTTATTTCTTTTAGGGTGGTTACTTGAGCTTTTAATTTGTCAAATTCTGTTTGTGTTACTTCTCCATCTTCTCCATTTGTTATTGAATACTCAAATGTTGTATTATCATTGTATGTTACTCTATACGTATCAACTAATCCAACAGTAGATATTTTCTGTATATTAGATATTCCTCTTCCATTTGTTACTGTAAATGTTGTTGTATTTCCATTTGTATATGTTATTCTATAAGTATCTACTAAGTTACTTGTTCCTATTTTATTTATGCTTTGTATTCCATTTCCTGTTAACCCTTGTATTCCTTGATTTCCGTTGGTCTCCTTTGTCTCCTTTAACTAAAGTAAAATTAAGTACAGGATTTTCATTTGTTCCTGTTCTTGTTACATTAAAGCTAGAGCCTTGTGTTACTGTTCCTATTTGAATATTTGGTGTCAAGCCTGTTTCTCCGTCTTATTCCTGTCGCTCCTGAAAAGTCTGTAATAAATATCCAAGCACTTTCTCCTTTCGTATATAGTTTTGCATTGTCTTCTACTTCAACAGTACTTGCTATCATTACATAATCGCCTAGTTGCATATTATTAAAATCTGCGTTCATTTCTGCTACACTTGAATAGGTTTTCTTTATTGTAAATGGTTCGCCCATTTCGCCGTTTCTCGCCTTGTATTCCTTGTAAGTTTACAAAAGTATATTGTTCTTGCTCTGCTGTTTTTATTCCTAAAGATGTTCCTTGCCACATAAATTGTAAATCTACTCCATCATCTATATGCACTACTTTTGTTGTTCCATCTTTTTTAGTTAATGTCACAGTTGTTGTTTGTGCAACTTTTTCTGCATCTAAATCAAGGCTTTCTGTTTCTTGAATTGCTGTGTGTATATTGTCTATTGCTGTATCAACTTCTTCTAGTTTGCCGTCAATTTCAGTTTCAAGATTTTCTACTTTTGTAATTTCTTCTTCAAGTAAATTTATAACAGTATTTACTCTTCCAATTTCTTCATCTGTAATTTCATCAAAAGCATCTACATTATGATAAAACTTTAATGTTTTTGTTTGACTTCTAAAGTCAACATCTCCTTTTGTTAGCCATATGTAAAAGTCTACTTGTTTATACTTTGTTATGGCTTTTTTGATTAAATACTCATTATTAGTTATAATATCCCACACATTGCCATCCGGTGTTACAAATACTATTTTTTTGTTGAAGTCTTCGTATTGCTCTGGTACTTGTAAAAGTATTTTTTCTGCGTCATTTTCGTTTTGTGTATTTTGTGCGTTTATCATAATGAGTTCTCTGTTTTGTTTTGCTAATACTTTCATGCTTTGCTTTTCTCCTTTCTCTTTTTATTTCAAACTTATTATATCACATTTTTTTAATTCTGTAAAACAAATAAAAAGGCTATTTCAAGCCTTTTTCTTCTAAATATAATTTTACTATTCTATTTATTGAATTATTACTTAATGCAACTAATTCGCATACATCTTCATAATCAAATACTTCATCTTTTGTTTGATTAGTATGTCCATTTTCATATAACCAAACGTGCATAAGTTCATGTTTTAAAGTTAATAACATATCTTTAAAATTTCCTTTTTCAACATATATAGTTCTATCCTCATAATGAGAACGACCAACATAATTTTCTTTTCCCGTAATTTTATTAACATCATAAATAGTATATATTTTTTCATTGATTGTAAATTGACATATTTCTTCCATTTATTCTCCTTTGGAAGCGATGGTGGGAATCGAACCCACGATACAACTTTTGCAGAGTTGAAGATTACCACTTTCCTACATCGCTATATTAGGCTCTAAAAGAGCCTATAATCAATTTTATTTTTCAACTAATTGTTTTATATAACTATAGTTTTCTTTTTCTTTTTGAGCTATTTTCATAAGCATATTTTTATCTTGTTGATTAGTTGCCATTTCAGATATATCTTCTAGTTTTCTATATTGTTCTCTCATATCTTCCATAGTCATTTCTAATTCTTCGTAATAGTCTCCACCTCTATAGTTTCTATAATTACGATAATCTCTATTATTTATTTTTCCGCCACGTCTGTCATAATCTCTAGTTCTATAATCATCTCTATAATTTCTATAATCAGAATCTCTATAACTTCCGTGTTCCATTTCATCATAATATCTATTATCATAATCCCTATAATTATCTCTATAATTTCTATAGTCCATATCTCTATAGTCTCTATTATCATAATCTCTCATTTCATTCATAATTTATTCTCCTTTCTATAACGGTATAGTTGTATAATATAAAAATACTTTATCTTCTTTAGCGTCTTCATCTTTAATAAAATCTATGGTAAATCTTATATAGCTTTCTAAATCTTCATTAAATAAGTCTTTGTAATCATTATATGCAGAATTTATTACTATATAAAATTCAACTTCATCTATATCATTTATGCCTCTTTGTCTTTGTAAATTTCTTGTTTCCTCAAAAGTAAATTTTTCTCCATAAGGATGCATTTTGTGTACTATTTCTTCTGCCATTGATTTATTAAGATGATTTCCATAAGCCATTTTATACAACTTCATTTCAAACTCTTTATAACATTCTTTGTCATAATCTTTGATAATTTCCATTGTGTTCTCTAACATATCGGACAGCTCTTGCATATCTTCTATTTTGCCATTATCAACTATTTTTTCAATATATTCTTCTATATCCAAAACTATTTTCCTCCTTTCAGAGTTTCTATAATTTCCTTGTTTTGTTGAATTATTGTATTTAGTAAATCATCTTGATGTGCTAAATACTTCATTAAATCCGTATTATTAAAATCCTCAATAAGTATTTGAAAGCTTAATATTTGAAGTATATTTGATATTCTTTCTAAATTACTTTCAAAATTATTCATTAACTATTACTCCTTGATAAATTAAATGTAGCATTTGTGATTATTGGAATTTGTGTTTCTATTGGTGTTGCAGGTGTTGTTGGTGTTGGTACACTTGGAACACTTCCAACTGTTATTGAAGTATTTCCCCTTGGGCATACTCTTAATTTTCTATTAAATGAAACAGTTTCGTAATCATCTGCTGCTGCAATTGTTACTGCTCTTACTGTATCAGGTATTAAAATTCCATCTTCATATAAACCAATTGCTACAACTCCTGCTGTTGCTGAACTAACAGAAGCACTAAAATTTACATTATAATATCCATTATAGTTATTTCCAAATATTTTAAATATAGGATTTCCGTTTTCATAATCTAACCAACCGCCATTGCAACAATAAGCACATCTTGTTCTTATACTTGTATCATCAAAGGTAATTGGGCTTGAATTGCTTGCTAGAACTTTTGGTTCATTTATAATTGTTTGTATCATATTATTTCCTCCTTTTTTTATTTTTTGTGCAAAGATATTGCATAAAAAATAAGATAGTAAGAGAACCCTACTATCTTATTTAGCAAGTTCTCGTAATCGAGTTATCTGTAATCAGATATTTGCTTTATTATTTAATTAAAATACATTGTTGTTTCCACAACCGCATCCGCAACCATTGTTGTTGCAAGTAAATATTGGTGTTCTACCATATACTGGTGTACTTGGAACAGGGCAATTTGAAAGTCTATTATACAAAGCGTCTACTTCATTAGCAAAGCCTTGTGAAATAAATGCGTTTTGTGCTGTTTGACTTGCTCTTAAATCAGCCATTTGTAATTGACTTTGTAACTCTGCAATACGGTCATTTTTAGCTTCAACTTGAGCTTTAACTCCGTCTAACTCTAATTGGCATAATTTATCTAGGATAGCTTGTGTATTTGATGTTGCATTTGTTATAATATCTCTTGTATTATTAGCATCTGCAAATCTTGTAGCATTTCCTTCATTTTGAATTATGTTTTGTGTTTGACAATTAGCTAAACGGTTTTCACAACAGCAGTCTGCAAATTGAGATCCTAAAGTATTAAATCCTTGTAA
>JAZSCD010000140.1:0-28011 GCA_045602745.1 Clostridia bacterium
ATTCCAATTTTTGTTGTTTCTTCGCTTTCTACCATTTTTATTAGTACTCTATCACCTAATGGTTTAATCATTTAGTATTCCTCCTTTATAATTTAGATAGTTTGTCACATTTTGTAACAAATTAGCAGTCAACTTGTTTGACTGCTAAAAATTTATACCCATATACAAAAAAAGTCAATAGGTTTTATTAATTTTATTCATGTTTTTGAGAAATATGAATTACATCTATATTCTTCTTTTCACTTTCAAATAATCTTTTAATGCTGCCTGTAGAATTTTAGAAAAATTTACATTTTCTCTTTCTGCTAATTTATTTAGCCATTGTGGTATAGTTAAAGTTTTTTTAACTGCTTGTTATCTAATTCATTTCTTACTAATGGCATCCAAACATTTACTAATATTGGTTTTTGATTACTTTTGCATTTTATATTTTCTATTGGTGTTGGCTTAGGAATTTCCTGTTTTTCCTGTTCCATATCATATAATACTAATCCGAGTACTTCTTCTGCATTTTTTATAGCCTCTTTTGTTGTATCTGCACAAGACATTGGAATTTATAAGATTTAAAATTTAAGGTTACAGTTCAGACTAAGATTAAAAGTTGTAGAGAAAATGTAGGGGTCGACGTCCTCGGCGACCCGTTCTTCGGAGAAATTGCTATTAATAATTTTCTTAAGCAAGGCTCTGCAAGAGGCGGGCGACTACTAGTCGCCCCTACATTTTCTCTACTATTTTATATTTCCGACTGAACTGTAACCATTTTTTATTCTTTTATAAATGCAATAAGAGCCGAATCTTATGACTCGACTCTTATGCCCACTAGTAGTGGAAAGGAGCTTTAATCAGTTGATTCTGTCAAAGCCCGACGCCCTCAAGCAATCGTATAACATATTTTATTATTGCTAATATCTGCGGGCAGGGATGGAACCCTATTAATTATTCACTCCGGGTTGATGTGGGCATCGACCCCTACAATGTTTGCAATTAATGATTAATAAAAATATTTTCTTTTCCTACTATTTCTTCAAATTCTTCTAATATTTCTTTGTTTAAATATATTGCTCCACATGGCAATATTTGTTCATTGTTTTTTACGTTTATTGCTATATTGTTTTTATCTCCTGAGAAGAATTTTATCGCTCCTCTTAATTTTGCTTTTTGCTCTTCTGATAGGTTGGTTATGCTTATTGTTAATGATTTTGGTTTTGCCTCCTGCGGGCGGACAGGGCCCAAGTCCCCCCCTACAACGTTTGCATTAAGATTTGCACATTTATTGTTTTGCAGGTCGGGGTGGAACCCGACCCCTACAGTGTTTGCATTGTTTTTCATGTTTTGGGTTGTATGTTGGTCAAAACCACCATTACCATTAAATTCGGTTATGTTATTTGCTACGATTTTTACATCATCATCTTCTCTTATGCTTAGTCTTCCATCTATTAATACTATATTTTCATCTAATAATATGTGTTGTGATTTGCTATAACAACTATCAAACACTATTATTTCTGTAGTTCCATATAAGTCTTCTACTGTTATAAATGCCATTAATGTATTTCTTTTTGTATATTTCTTTTTTATAGAATTTATTACCCCTATATATTTTACTGGTTTTCCATCTAAACTTAAATCATTTTGCTCTTTAATTTGTAGCATTTTTAAAGTATTTATTGTACTTATATTTTCTATTTGTTTTCTTAGTTTTTCTAGAGGATGACCTGAAATATAAATTCCGAGCATTTCTTTTTCCATTGATAGTAATTCTTTTTCGTCAAATTCTTTTAGTGTTGTAAAGCTATATTTCATACTTTCTATTTTTTCATCTTCAGTATTTCCTAAGTCAAACATTGTAACTTGTCCTTGCATTGTTTTTCTTGAAGTATCGTTTATTGTGTCTATTATTGTTTCAAATGATGCAAGAAGTGTACTTCTTGTTTGTTCAAATTCATCAAATGCTCCTGCTTTTATTAAACTTTCTATGCATTTTTTATTTACAGATTCTCCATGCATTCTTTCACAAAAATCTGTAAAGCTTTTAAATTCTCCATTTTCTTTTCTTTCTTTTACAATACTATCTACAACTGCTGTACCTACATTTTTTACACTTCCGAAGACCAAATCTTATTTTATCTCCATATACTGCAAATTTTGTATAACTTTTGTTTATATCTGGTTTTAATATTTCTATTTTTAATCTCTTACATTCGTCTATATATTCTGGAACCTTGTCTAAATTACCTAAAAAGCTATTTAATGTAGCTGCCATAAATTCTGGTGGATAATATGTTTTTAAATATGCTGTTTGGTATGCTACAACTGCATATGCTGCCGCATGCGATTTGTTAAATGCATATTTTGCAAATTCTGCCATTTCATCAAATATTTTATTTGCAGATTTTTCGTCTATTCCATTTCTAATACATCCTGGTATTATTACATTACTATTTTCGTCTACTTGTCCATGTATAAAATATTCTCTTTCTTTTGCCATTACATCTAACTTTTTCTTTCCCATTGCACGTCTAACTAAGTCAGCTCTTCCTAAAGAATATCCTGCTAAATTTCTTACTATTTGCATAACTTGCTCTTGATATACCATACATCCATAAGTTACATTTAGTATTGGCTCTAGACTCGGATGCGTGTATTCGCTATGCTCTGGATGTAATTTATTACTTATATATCTTGGTATTTGATCCATTGGTCCAGGTCTATAAAGCGAAACACCAGCTATTATATCTTCTAAGCTATCTGGTTTTAGTTCCTTCATAAAGTTTGTCATTCCTGCACTTTCGAACTGAAATACTCCGTGAAGTATTTCCGCTTCTCCAAGTCGCTTCAAATACTTTTTCATCATGCATCTCTTTATCTATTTTTACATCTATTCCTCTACATTTTTTTACTAATTTTATTGTATCAGAAATAACTGTAAGTGTTCTAAGCCCTAAAAAGTCCATTTTTAATAAACCTAGTTCTTCTAATGTTGTCATTATAAACTGGGTAGATATTGTTCCTTCATTTACATACAAAGGAACATATGAAATTACTGGGTCTTTTGTAATTACTATTCCGACATGCATGTGTTGATGCCTGTCTTGGCATACCTTCTAATCCCATTGCAATATCTAATAGTTTTCTTGTTTCTTCATTTTGCTCATATAACATTCCTAATTCTCTATTTTGTTCTAAAGCTTTTTTTATTGTTATGTGCAATTCATTAGGCACCATTTTTGCAAGCTTATCAGCTTCTGCATATGGTACATCTAAAGCTCTTGCAACATCTCTAATTACCATCCTTGCAGACATTGTTCCAAATGTTATAATTTGTGATACGTGGTCTCTTCCATATTTTCTTCCAACATAATCTATTACCTCTTGCCTTCTTTCGTAATCAAAATCTATATCAAAATCGGGCATGCTTATTCTTTCTGGATTTAAAAATCTTTCAAAAAGTAAGTTGTATTTTATTGGGTCTATATCTGTAATTCCAAGAGCATATGCAACAATTGAACCTGCTCCTGAACCACGTCCTGGCCCTACACTTATTCCATTGGTTCTTGCATAATTAATAAAATCCCATACTATTAAAAAGTAGTCAACATATCCCATTTTTTCTATTACAGATATTTCGTAATCAAAACGTTCTTGTATTTCTTTTAATGGATTTTCTCCATATCTTCTACTTAGTCCATCTTTACTTAATTTTTTAAAATAGCCACTATGTGTTTCAAACTCTTTTGGTACTTCATAATTTGGAAGTTTTGTGTTTCCAAACTCAAATTCCACATTACATTTTTCTGCTATTTTTACTGTATTTTCTACAGCCTCTGGTACATTTTTAAAATACTCTATCATCTCTTCAGGTGATTTTAAATAAAATTCGTCTGTTCCCATACGCATTCTATCTTCATCTGTCATTTTCTTACCAGTTTGAATACATAAAAGCACTTCATGATTATATGCATCTTCTTTTTTTAAGTAATGTGCATCATTTGTTGCTACCAATGGAATATTTAATTTTCTAGACATCTCTATTAATTTTTGATTAACTAAAACCTGCTCCGGAAGTCCATTTGGCTGAATTTCTAAATAATAATCCTCCCCAAATAACTCTTTATGCCAAAGAGCAATTTTTTCTGCCTCTTCTATATTATTTTTTAATATTTCCCTATTTATATTTCCTGCAAGACAAGCACTTAAAGCAATTAATCCTTCATGGTATTTTTCTAAAATTTCGTAATCTATACGTGGCTTATAATAAAATCCATCTGTAAATCCCATAGATACTAAATTACTTAAATTTTTATATCCTATTTCATTTTTTGCAAGTAATATTAAATGATAATATCTGTTATCTATATTAGGTTCTTTATCAAATCTTGTTCTTGGAGCAACATAAACTTCACATCCTATTATTGGTTTTACCCCTTCTTTTTTACATGTTTTATAAAAATCTACTACCCCAAACATAACTCCATGGTCAGTAAGAGCAATTGAATCCATTCCTAATTCTTTAGCTCTTACAGGTAAATCTTTTATTCTATTTGCTCCATCTAATAAACTAAATTCACTATGGACATGTAAGTGTACAAAATTTGACATATTTCACCTTTCCTTTTTGTTTGAATTATATTATAAATGTATTTTTTTATCAATACATATTTGAACTTTCACATATCTTTACTTTTTTGCTATTTTATGCTATAATTAAAAAGATGTTTGAATTATTTTAATTAAGTAATTCATTTCTTATCTATAAAGGAGAACTAAACATGATTAAATTAGTTGCAAGTGATTTAGATGGAACTATAATCGATAAAAACAACTCAATTTATGAAAATAATTTTAAAGCAATAAATGATTTAAAAGAAAATAATATAGATTTTGTAATATGTACAGGCAAAACTTATCCAATTATAAAAGGAATGTGTTCTAAATTTAATGCATCTTACGGAATTTTTGGCAATGGAAATCAAATAATTAATTTAAAAACTGGAAAAGAAATATATAAAAAACTATTAACTACTTCTGAAGTTTATTCTTGTATTGATATTGCAAAAGCTCACAATTTACATGTTCATATTTATACAAACAATGAAATTATAACAGAAGAACTTAAATATATGGATTTAAGGAATTATAAGTTACAACAAGAAAATTATTATGATACTTCATTAGGTATAACAATTACTGACGATTTAAAGCAATTTATCCAATTTAATAAAACTGAAGTTTGTAAATTAATAATATCTTCTGAACATGATTTATCTAATATTAAAAATAACATTCTTGAAAAAGAAAATGTATCAATCACTACTATTAAAAAATATGGAGAGTATAAAGATTTTACTATAAATAAAGAATACCAATATTTAGATATTACTCCAAAAAATATAAATAAAGATACAGCATTAAATATCTTAAAAGATTATTTACATATTGAAAATAATGAAATTATGGCTATTGGAGATAACTTAAACGATTTAGAAATGGTTAAAAATTCTGGTATTGGTGTTGCAGTAGCAAATGCATATGATGAACTTAAACAAGTAGCAAAATATACTACTGTAAATTCTGTAGAAAAAGGTGGTTTTGCAGAAGCAGTTTATAAATTTGTTGAATTTTAATATATTGCAAAAATAGAATTAAGAAATCTATTCTTAATTCTATTTTTTACATAATTCTTGACTTTGTAATTTATCCATACTATAATTTCCATTAGCGTATATCCAAATCTTATGAAAGGAGAACGAGCAATGGAACAAATGCTGGAAAAGGATATTATTTGGGGAATCAATCTCAAAGCACTTATTATTTCTATTGAACTTCTTTACATTCTTCCCAGTGAAGCCTTAGAACGCTTACAAATTTTGATTGATAAAGCTCCTTTTGCTTATTCAATCGAGTATTTTGAAAATTCTAAATATCCTTTTGGCTCAGTTCTAGAGCTTAAGTTGTTAGAAGACTGACTTAAGCTCTTCCGCGCAACTTTTCCCCTTGACTAACTTTATTTAAGGGGATTTTTTATATATACAATTTATTTTCTTTTATATATTCTAAAACATCTTCATCGATAAATTCTTTTACATCTTCACCATTTTTTATTTTATCTCTAATCATTGTTGAACTTAAGAAGATTCTATTAATATCATCTATTTTTATTAGCGATTGGCTTTTATCTCTTAAAAATTTATTATTCTCTATTATTTCATCTAACTTGTCATTTTCTCTTTCCAAAATAATAATTTTATAATCTTCTAATAATCTTTCTGCATCTTTCCATGTTTCTACTTCTTTTAAATTATCAGTTCCCATAACAAAATAAATGTCATGTTCTTTATACATACCTTTAAAAAAATCTAATGTTTCTATTGTATATAATTGTTTTTCTTTTTTCAATTCAATATCTGATACCTCTAATTTTTCTTCATTTTCACATATTATTTTTAGCATATTATATCTATGCTCATCTTTTATTAATTCTTGTTTTTGATATTTTGTACTTACTGGAACAAATATTAATTTTTCTATTTCTTTACATTTATCTAAAATTTGTTTTGCTAAAAAAATATGTGAATTTATCGGAGGATTAAATGATCCTCCAAAAACAGCAATAATTTTTTTATTCATTTTTTACCTTCCTTGATTTTTTGTTTTATTTATATCATATTTAATAATTTGTTTCAACGTTTGAAAAATAAATTGTAATTTGCATGAGAGAATTAATTACAATTTACCTAAACCTTCTATATCTATTACACCCACACGAATTGTTGTTATTACTTGAATTTTCAGATACTATATTCAAAGTTGTTCCATTGTTATTATTAGTATTTTCCGAAATATTATTTAATAAATTATTTGTATTATTATTTCTTAAAATGCAATTTAATCTTTCACAAACATTGTTACTATCATTAGATTCACAAATCAATTTAACAATTAATGCTGTTATAAGTGCAATTATAGTATATGCAAGTGTAGCTATTAAAAATGTTGCATCAAATGCTGTAAATGTAACAATTAAAAATATAGCAAATATAAAAGCTGCTACTGCTATTGGATTTTTTAAAAGTTTTTGTAATATCGCAGATATTATTATTACAGCTATTGGAAATGCAAAAAATATTAATAATGTATTCATAAAATTACCTCCATATGTATTTTTTATATTGTATGTAATATGGAGTTTTTTTGTTAATTAATATATAAATAAAAACAGGTACAATTTTTTAATACCTGTTTTTATTTTAAATTTATTATACTTAAATTTTTTTAATTAAATATCTATAATCTAAATTGTTTAATATGTGCTTATAGTAAGTCTAACTGGTCCAGTAACATTTGGAATAACTAGTAAATTGTTTGTAAAACTATATTGGTTCTCTGATAATTCATTATCATTCATGCGAACATTTACTGACATATGCTTTCCTTGTTTAAGTTCAAATTTGAATGAATATGTTCCATTTACTTCAACATATCTATTTTCATCGTTATCAAATTCTTCCCAATTTAAAATATTAGCTGTTCCACCTCCCACAGAATCTATATGATAGCAAAATTTGAATGGGTACTCTTCTCCTTGTTCTGGCACTGTTTTTGTATATCTCGTTTCCTGTTCATAAACCATTTCGCCTGTTTCATCTGAATACAATTTGACTGTCATAATAATGGTATCTCCTATCCATTTATATTCAACTTTAGCATTTACTCCCGCAAATTCTTCTGGAAATTGATATGTACCAAAAGCAGTTGCATCATTTCTATTCCATTCATATTCAGTAACATCTACTTCTTCAATATTTTCTCCAACACCTGAATATGTATATATTATTTTCTTGTCACCTACTTTTGAAAACTTTAAATAGTCATTAGAAAAATGCTCATCCTCGTGAACATACCAAGTATCAAATATAAAAGGATCAACTCCTCCTGGTCCTATACCTAGTTCTTGTAACCATGTTTTTTCTTTTTCGTTTACTTCTTCGTCTATGTAATATAGTTTTCCATCTTCTGATATTGTTAGTTTATCTTTAAACTCATTCACTAATTTTTGTGATAATCCTATATCTCCAATTCCTATATTATATTTGTCTGGTGTTCTTCCATTATTATCTGCCAATTCTTCTGCTATTTTTAATGATACTTGCTCTTTTATTGTAGCTACATTTGTTTGATATGCTGCTTTTTCTCCTTTTTCAAATAATCCTCCTGTTAGTGCTACATTTATTGTTACTCCAACTAATACTAGCATTACTATTATTGTTATTATTAATGCTATTAATGTTATACCTTTTTGGTTTCTTTTAGTAATTCCTTCGAAGTGCGAGCGACTACTAGTCGCCCCTATAGGTTTTACACCTAACATCGTTCTTTTCATTATATTTTCCTCTCTTTCTTTTGTATTTTTACATTTTTCCTTATTTACATTTTAGGTTATATGTTTTAATAAGTCAATATGTTTGTTCATTTTGTAACTTTTTTATTTGTTCATTTTGTAACTTTTTTAATAATACATATATTTTTTCGATTTTTTATTTGATTTTTTTATTTTTTGTGATAAAATATTTTATGAATGTGGCAAAGCCACTTTTCTTGTACTAAAGAATTTTTAGGAGGACTTTATTATGGAATTTAAAAGATGTGTACGTTGTGGTTGTTTTTTTATGTCTAATAATGATGTTTGCTGTAATTGTGAATCTAAAGATAGATTTGATATTGCTAAATTAAATAATATATTAGAAGAAGATACTAACTTTAATTCTGTCCAAGATCTTTCTATTGCAAGTGGAATTAATTTAAACAATTTAAATAGATTTATTGCAAATAATAAGATTTATGGAATTGATAATATTAATTTATAAATAATTTGTAGAGACAGATTCTATATCTGTCTTATTTTTATTGGGCGGACATAAAGTTCGCCCCCTACATTTTAGATGTATTTTATATTCCATCCAAACCATTATTTAAATGATATAACTTCTTAAATCCTTTTTTATTTAAAATTTTAATTGCTTTTTTACTTCTAACTCCACTTTGGCAATATACTATTATTATTTTATTTGTTTCTTTTATTTTATAATCTAAGCTTGTTTCTAATTCATATACAGGTATGTTTATAGCTCCACTTAAATGTCCCTCTTCAAACTCTTGTGAACTTCTTACATCTAAAAGAATTGCTTCTTTATTTATTCTTCTTATTTCATTCAATTCATTTATGTCTATATCATTTTCATTATATCTACACTTTTTTAATAAATTCTTTATTTTCATTCTATCACCTTCAAATCAATAGTAAAAACTCCATCTTTATAATTAATGGAGCTTTTTAATTAATATTATTATATGATAAATTTTAAAATTTGTTATTCCTTGATTGTATCTATAACTGTTTTGGTTAATGCAAAATTATATAAGTACATTATAATTATTCCCCATACTAATGTCATTCCTATGCTGTATATATTTGCAATACTATTAAAAGAAAGTAATATTGCTATAATATAAATAGGAATCAATTTTACTGCATACTTTTTAGTTACATCTCTTATGAAATCTATATTCTTAAATAATTTGCAAATATATATATAGTTTAATATATCAGCAAGTAATATTCCAAAAATCCCTTCTATAGTTATTTTTACATTAGTTAATCTTAATATAAGTAATAATAATGCAATATATCCAATTTCTAATATAGCTACTAATGTTCCTCTGGTTTTTAGTATTATAACAGAAATTACTACCATTATAGCTATAACTGCAATTGCTACATACATTGCTATATTTTTTTGCTTGTCTGTAATATTTGCAATTTCTGTATGGTTTGTTTCAGTATATTTTATAGGTAATATTCCTGAATTTAAAATAGCTGCCATTTCTTCCGCTTGTTTTGCATATTGTTGTAAAGTTCCCATATCTGTACCAGAACCTAATCCTATCATCAACTTTTTATTTTCAACTAATTTATCTAGAGTAATATTTCCCATTAAATTTTCGTTATAATAAATACCAACTGTTTTTTCTTCTTTAACTTGTTCTTTTTCGCCATTTTCATTTGTTTTTTCTGTAGTAGTTTCTATATATATCTTGCTAATTTCCTCTAATTTTTTAGTTCCTTCTTTATCAAATTTAACTTGCAAAAATACAACTGTTGTTCCTTCTTCTTGATTTTGTAAATATACAACCTTGGCTTTTTCAAATTTGTCTGCACCTATTAATATCTCTTCTGTCTCACTATCCTTAACCTCAAATGTTCCAGATTCTAATAAATTATATATTACTGTATCTGTGTCTTTATTTTCTGGTATTTTTATTTGTAAATTTCCATTAGATTCATCTAACATTACTTTATACTGGTCTACATCCAATTTTTTTAATCTGTTTTTTAATATTGATTTAGTTTTTTTATAGTTTTCACTTGTTAATATATAATCAGAATTTACTTTGCCTTTTATAATTTTATATCCATTTTCTTCTGTATATTCTACTCCATCCTCTTTATCTATAATTTCATTTCCGTCTTTATCATAAATAATTTCTTTTTCCGTTGTATCTGCTGCTAAATCTATTACTCTACTTTCAGTAAATTCCATTCCTAATAAATATTCTGGAAGTATACTTCTAATCTTATAGTCTTTTAATTTATATATCCCAAAAATTGAAGCTATAGTTATTATAGCAATTAATAATATTATTGTACTTAGTTTTATTATTTTCACTTTTAATTCCCCCTATAATAATTTTGTATCATTTATTATTAGTTCAAACCACAGTTTTAGATAATTTGCTGCATCTTTGCATAGCATCATTCTTTCTGTAATAATTTCATAATAATCTAATATTGAATAAATATTACTATCAATTGTCAAATCTAAAGTTGCTTTATTTTCTTTGTTATCCACTATTAATTCTGCATTTTTCACTGGATAGTTAACTTTAGTACTATTTTCAAATATTGCAATATTCTTATTTACTACTCTATCTCTATGAAGTTCAGACTTGTCCGCAAGTATTAATGCTGCTAATATATCACTCGTTATTATTCCTGTTTGCTCCTCATGATTCCCTATTGCAGACATTATTTCAGTTCTTTCTTTTATACTCATTCTCATATCTTTTAAAATATTATATGCTAGTATTGCACCTGTATTGGAATGTTTCTTTATGTTTACAACATCACCAATATCATGAAGATATGCTGCTATTTTTGCAAGTTCCACTCTACGTTTATCATAGCCTAGAGTTTCTAAAATTCTTCCAGCTCTATTTGAAACTATTTCTATATGCCTTAAAAACTTTCCTTTATAACCTAATGAATCTAATTGTTTTTGTACTCCTACTAAAAGCTCTTGCACTTCTGTATTTTCTTTTATGTCTTCTAATGTTATCATTAAACACCTCCCGCTTTTGTAGTTTAGTATATTTTATATTAAATGTTTTAAAATATCAAGATATTAAAAAGATAAATTGTAATTTGCATGAGGGAATTTCCAGGGACTGTCCCTAAAAAGTAGCAACTTGCCTGAGACTTTTTGGGACTGTCCTGAAATTCACGAAAACAGTATCAACATAGAGTTTGTAAAGATTGACGATTCACGACAGTCCCCTTGTGTCCCTTTGGGACAAAAGAGGGACAGTCCCTAGAATCGTCCTACAAATTACAATTTATCTTATTTTCTATTAACTCCTATTATTCCCCCTAATGCACCTGCTAATACACTTCCTATTGTCATTACTATTGAATATATATTTAATGAAAAGTCTTTTTCTATTAAGCTTGATACTAAATATATTGTTATAATATATATTAAACCAATTATAGATCCATTTATTATCCCATTTCTCTTTACAGTAGACATACATAAACTACTTCCTATCAATATACTAATTACTGTTATTACTATTGTTACTGTAGGAATTGTAGTTTCTGCCATACTTGTATAAGTAAGTAAACTTGCAAAAATTATTAATCCAATTATGGTTATAACAATTGAAATTCCACTTCCTATTAAAATTTTCTTTATACTACTTCCATTTTCACTTAAACCTTCTGATACTTTTACCATAAAATCCACCTCACAGTTAATTTTATGTTTCAATTATTAAAATATTACAAAAAAGAAGCATCGGTTTCTATGCTCTTTTAAACCAAATAAAATTTTAAAATTTCAATTGAATATATAATTAATTATATACAATACTTTGGGCAGGGATGGAACCCTGCCCCTACAATGTATTCATTTTGTTTTTCTATTATTGTTTTTAATTTTTTAATTTATCTTTATTAGCAGTTTCTTTTAGAGCTTCTTTAAAACTAGCTACTCTTCTCATTATAAAACTACCAAATCTATCTCTAAACTCTTTTTCGTTAAATACATCTACCTTAGCTTCTTGATATGCTATATCAAAAATTTCATTTATATAACTTCCGTTAAATTTATTTTGAATTGCTTGCATTGCTTCTTTATATCCTTCTATATCTTTAAACTCAGCTATAATTGCTTGTAAATCTGTTTTTCCATCTTTAGTTGTTCTATATGTAATCATACTTTGTGGTATTCCTTTTAGCATTTCTTCTCCAATATTAAAACTTAAATCTAAATCGTATGCTGGTGAAATATTTATATCTTCAATTTCTCCATTTTCACCTTGTTTTACTATTAGAGCCGTATTTCCTAAATTTTCATCTGCAACACATATTAAACATTTTAATGTTTCTTGAATTGCATATTGCAATTCCACTTTTTTGCATAAAGCTAAACTCTTACTTTCAGGTAATCCCTTACTTTTTATTGTTTCTTTAATTCCTTCTAGTATTTGCCTATGTGTAATATTATTATTTTCATCTATAATAAAACTTGTAGTAATAAATTCTAAATCATCTAATCCATACATTAATTCATTTTCTTTTAAAAAATTCTCACTAAAAATGTAATAATATGGAAATCTTTCATATGCCATTAAATTTCTTGCACATGGTTGTTTTAAATAATTGAAAAATGCATATCCCATTGTTGGATTATATTTTGCATCTCTTGCATACTTAAAACCCGATATTGCTCCCTTATATCCTTCTGCCTCTTTTACTACATATTTTTTTCTATCATTCCCTAAAATATCATTTTGTGCTCTAAGACCATCTCTTTGTTTTGAATTTGCAATTGGTAATATATAATTATAATCTATATACCCTTTATCATCTTGATAAAAATCATTATTTTCTAAATATATTTCTATTGAGTTAAAAAACTTATTTATTGCTGAATTTCCTCTAAATTTCCCCATCATATCTTCTTGTATATATTTTTTTATTCCATCTAAAAGTTCTTGTTCTGTTGTATTTTCTGAACATATTCCTAAATCAATGCATAATTTTTTAAATTTTTCATTACTTATATAAGAAATAATCTTTTCTATCTGTTCTTGACTAAAATTCATATCTTCTCCTATTTTAAACTATTTATTCTTTCATCTATTGATGAAATTATTTCATTAAATTTTGCTTGTTTTTGTTTTTCTTCTTCTACTTTTTGAGCTGGTGCTTTTGCAACAAATCCTGGATTTGAAAGCATTTTATCTGTTTTTTCTTTTTCTATTAAAACTTTTGCCTTCTCTTTTTCTAGTCTTTCTATTTCTTCTTTTATATCAACTAAATCTTCAAATGGCATAAATACTTCTATTCCTTTTGCAACAACATTTATTGCATTTTGCGGAATATTTTCTTTTGATTCTTGTACTGTCACTTCTTCTCCAAAGCCTAATTTCTTTAAAAATTCTTCTGATTCCTTTATAATTTTTTCATAATCCTTTGTTACAAATATTAATTTAGATTTTTTTGATGGATGTACATTCATTTTTGCTCTTACATTTCTTATTCCTGTAATTATATCTTTTAATTCTTCTATAGCTATTTCTTCAGCTTTAAATTCTAACTCTTTTTTATATTCTGGATATTCTGAAATCATTATACTTTCATCTTTGTTATACAATTCTTTGTATATTTTTTCTGTAACAAACGGCATAAATGGATGTAATAGTTTTAATGAATCTGATAACACTTTGTTTAAAACATATTGTGCTGTTTTTCTTGTTTTACCTTCTTTGTTATATAGTCTTGGTTTAACAATTTCTATATACCAATCACAGAATTCATTCCAAATAAAAGCATAAATTTTATCTAAAGCTACACCTAAATCATAATTATCCATATTTACTTTAATTTCTGATATTAATGTATTTAATTTTGATAAAATCCATTTATCTTCTACCATTAAATTTATATCTTCACTATTATCATAATCAGTTAAGTTCATAAGAACGAATTTTGCTGCATTCCATACTTTGTTTGCAAAATTTGATGCTGCTTCTAGTTTTTCTGGCATAAATCTCATATCATTTCCAGCAGATGTACCAGATACTAAAGAAAATCTTAAAGCATCTGCAGAATAATCTGATATTATCTCTAATGGGTCAATTCCATTTCCTAAAGATTTAGACATTTTTCTTCCTTGACTATCTCTTACAATACCATGAATAAATACATCTTTAAATGGTACCTCTCCTGTTTGTTCTAAAGCAGAAAACATCATTCTTACAACCCAGAAGAAAATGATATCATATCCTGTAACTAATGTATTTGTAGGATAGAATGTTTTAAAATCATCTGTATTTTCTGGCCAACCAAGTGTTGAAAATGTCCATAATGCACTACTAAACCATGTGTCTAATGTGTCTGGATCTTGAGTAAGATTTGTACTTTCACATTTTGTACATTTTTCTACTTTTTGTACATCAACATTAATATGTCCACAGTCATCACAGTAATATGCTGGTATTTGATGTCCCCACCAAATTTGACGAGATATACACCAATCTTGTATATTTTCAAGCCAGTTAAAATATGTCTTTTCAAATTTTTGTGGTACAAATTTTGTATCACCTTTTTTTACTGCTTCTATTGCAGGTTTTGCTAAATCTTTCATTGCAACAAACCATTGATCAGAAATTTTTGGTTCTATTGTTGTTTTACATCTATCATGTTTTCCAACATTATGATTATAGTCTTCTATTTTTACTAAGTTTCCTAGTTTTTGAAGTTTTGCTACTATTTTTTCTCTTGCCTCATACATATCTAGTCCTTTATATTCTGGAACTAAATTATTCATTTTAAAATCTTCATCAAATACTTCTATTATTTCTAAATTATGAGAAAGTCCTGCTTGATAGTCATTTGGGTCATGTGCTGGTGTAATTTTAACACAACCTGTACCAAATTCCATTTCAACAAATTCATCTGCTATAATTGGAATTTCTTTATTCATAATTGGAAGTATACAATTTTTACCTACTAAATCTTTGTATCTGTCATCATCTGGATGTACTGCAACAGCTGTATCTCCAAGCATTGTTTCAGGTCTTGTTGTTGCAACTGTTAGGTATCTATCTTCTCCTACAACTTTGTATTTAATATGCCATAGATGTGTAGGTTGTTCTTCGTATTCTACTTCTGCATCTGAAATAGATGTATTACAACATGGACACCAATTTATCATTCTTTTTCCTTTATATATAAGACCTTTATCATAAAGTTTTTTGAAAACCTCTAAAACTGCTTTTGACAAGCCTTCATCCATTGTAAATCTTGATCTTGACCAATCAGCTGAGCATCCTAATTTTTTTTGTTGATTTACAATTGTTCCACCATACTCTTCAGTCCATTCCCATGCCCTTTCAAGAAATTTTTCTCTTCCTAAATCTGATTTATTAACTCCCTCTTCTTTCAATTTCTCAATTATTTTAACCTCTGTTGAAATAGCAGCATGGTCTGTACCAGGAAGCCATAAAGTATTAAATCCTTGCATTCTTTTATATCTAATTAAAATATCTTGAAGCGTTCCATCTAAAGCATGTCCCATATGTAATTTACCAGTAACATTTGGAGGTGGCATCATAATACAATAAGCCTCTTTAGACTTATCTCCACTAGGTTTAAAATAACCATTTTTCTCCCAATTTTTATAAATTTCTTCCTCAAAACTTTTTGGATCATATTTTCCTTCAAGCTCGTGTTTACAATTTTCGCACATTTAAAATTCCTCCCTTAAATTTATTTTTATGTGGTGGTAGGGGCGGAATCCATTTCCGCCCGGGCAGATATAGAATCTGCCCCTACATTCATTGGTCTGCGGGTCGCTGTGGGCAGCGACCCCTACAAAAAAATCGCCCTAACACATAGGACGATTTTTAAAACGCGGTACCACCTAATTTATATAAATTTATTATTTATACATCTCTTGTATCTTTAACGCAGATTTACGAATTATTTTACTATTATTTCAAATAATCAACTCCAAAGCTACCTTCAGATTTTCTTATTCTTAGAAGCTCTCAGCCGGTGACTTCTATTCTCTTTAAAACAGTTTAAATCTTACTCCTCTTTTTCATAGTTTTTTAATATGGTATATATAATAACATATTTATTCTGAAAAAGCAAATGTTTTTTACATATTACAGTATACCAATATCATTCCTATTATACTGAATAAAAATCCTACTAATTTTAATCCAAGTGTTGCATCATTTTGGTCTCCAAATCCAAACAATTTCTTCGTTACCGGTCTTGCATCATATATCAATATCACTCCACACATTGCTAAAATTACTCCTAATATAAATAAAAATTTCATTATTTCCCATCCTTTATTGTTACATTTATTTTTTACAATTTATTGTAGGAGTGGATGTGGGCATCGCCCCCTACATTGTTTTTCTTATATATAAGCACATAAAATTGCTTCTAAGCCTATATTTATATCTATCTTTCCTAATTTATATTTGCTATCTAATTCTATTAACTCTCCTAATATTTTTCTTAATTCTTTTGTTTTAAAATATCCTGCTTGTTTTTTATATTTTGATATTAAAAATGTTTGATTTGGTTTTAAATTTAATATATTTGTTATATCTTGTCTATTTGTTTCAGTAGATATTTTAGTTAAATATATTTTTTTAAAATGATTATATAATGTAATTAATATTTTTTGTACTGGCTCTTTATTATATATAAGCTCTTTATATATTCTTATAGCTTCCTTAATATCTTTTTTACCTAAATTATCTGTTAAATCAAATATTATAGCATCAAACTCTTTAATTGCAAGTTTTTCTATTGTTTCTTTTGTTATTGTTCCACCTTTGCCTTCATATTCTATAAGTTTTCTAATTTCATTTATTAAATCTAACATATTGGTTCCAGATGTTTCAATTAGTAAATCTAAATTTTGGTCACTTACATTTACTTCATAAGCATTACATATATTCTTTAACCTTTTTTTTATTTCTATTAGTTTTAGCTTTTCACAATTACAAATTACTCCATACTCTTCTATTACTTTTTGCAATTCAACTTTTGAAACTTCTTCCTCTATAAATAGTAATATTGTTCCTGAATTTATTATGTTTATGTTTTGTTCTAAATACTTTGCTATTTTTTTCTGTTTCTCAGTATTTGCTTCTGGATTTTTTTTAGTTCCTTTTTTAAATAAACCTGCATTTTTTATAATAATTAATTTTTTATCAAATCCAAATGCTGGAGTTTCAATATCTGAAATCAAATTTTCAATATTATTTTCATTTATTTGTATGTAATTTATTCCTAATACAAGTTCTCCAAAGAGCTTTTTAATTTTTTTCACAATATTTTCTATTAGATACTGTTCTTCGCCATAAATTAAATATATGCTATTCAGCTTTCCTTGTTTTAATTCTTTTTCTAAATTGTCAGGTGTCATTTTTTCTCCCATTTACATCAAATTAATTAGTATTATACATATAATAATTATAATATAAGCAATTCTAGCAATAACTTTACCTGTTTCTATTTGCTTATATGTATTATGAACAAATTCATTTTGTCCTAATTTTGCCATTCCAAATGCTACTGCCATAATATAATTGTATTCTAAAATATTTACCATATATAAAGGTTTATTATCTGTAATTACATTTGTTTCTAAAAATTTTCTAAATCCTTGTGCTTGTCTTTTTACTTCTACTCCATACTTAGTAAGCTTATCTTCTTTAATATTTGTTGTTCTATTAAGTAAAATTGAAAATAATAATCCTATTAAAGTAAATTCAATATATTCTAGATTTTTAGTAAATATAGTTAGTATACCAAAAGCAATTGCATATATTAAAATAAAAATTATAGACATCTTATTAAATTTAAATAATTTCTTTTCTGCAGTTACATCTGTAATTCCTTGTTTTCTTAATTCAAATTCTATTTCATGTTTTATAGAATGAACTTTCATTTCTAGCTCTTCTAAACATTTACTATTATTATATAAATCTTTTAAATACTCTTTTAAATCTACTTTTGTTTTATCTCCAAAAAACAATCTATACGCTGACATTTCATGAGATTTTAACTTCATATTATCTGCATTTTCTTTTTTTATAAATATATAATTTCTTTCTTTACCTTCGCCTATTATATTCATTTCTATATAATCTTTTTCTATAAGAGTTAATATATTTGCAAGAATTATATCTAATCCTTCACAATTTTTATTTAGCAAATAAGCTGCCTCTGATGCAGAAATTTCTAATTTTTCTCTGTAAATATCATATTTTAATTTATCTTTTGCATCAAGATTATATCTAATATAAATATATAACAATACTATGGTATATACTATTGTTAATATAGTAACAGATGTATACATTTACTGCCTCCTAATTTTATCTTATCATTCAATTGTTATAGATGTTTGTGAATTTAAATTCAAGTTTTCTGTTCTTTTTAAATTTCCGTCTAGATATACTTTTACAGTAACAGTTCCTGAGCCTTGAATTTGAATACTTTGATTTGTAGTCATTGTATCTATTGTTTCACTAAATACTTGTTCTCCATCTACAGTTACCTTTAGTGGAACATATAGACTTATATTTTCTCCTGTTTCTTCATCTGTTTGTTGTGTATATCCACCAACAGATTTAACATTTATTGTTATTGTCCCATTTTTAATTTCGTTAAATTCATTTACTGTTATTGTTATCTCTGTATCTTTATCTACCATACTTTTTGCTGATATAGATTGATTTACAACTACTCCATTTGGTTTACTTGAATCAGACATTTTATCTGTACTTTTCCATTTTAATTTTGCATTTGTAATAGCTGTTTTTGCTTCGCTTTCAGTTTTTCCTGATAAGTCAGGTACTTCTACTTGTTCTATTCCCATACTTACATATATTAAAATTTTTGTTCCTGCTGGAATTTCTGTATCAACAGCTATTTCTTTTTCATCTTCTGTTGTTTGTTTTATTATATAATTTTTTTCAATATCATCACTATTCTCTTCTTTTACTTCTACCTCTAATCCTGACTCTTTTAGAAGTTTTATTGCTTCATCTCTTGTTAATCCTACTACTTTAGGCATCTTTACTATTTCTTGTCCTTTACTTACTTTTACTTTTATTGTACTTCCTTCTTTTATTTTGTAATTTTCTTGATACTTAGGATCTTGTTCTATTATTTGTCCTTCTGGTACTTCTAAATGATGTTTCTCCTCTTCTACTTCTACATTTATATTTAGTTCCTTTACTTTTTCTTTAGCTTGTTCTAATGTTAAATTTGCTAAATTAGGAACTTGCACATCTTTTACCCTTCCTAAAGATAAAACAAGATATGTTCCTCCCATTGCTAAAGCAAAAACTAATATACATGCTATTAATATAGAAATTATTTTTAAAGCTTTATGCTCTTCAAAAAATTTTGATATTTTTGCAAATTTTCCTTTTTTTTCTGGTTCTTCTTTTATGGCTCTCTTGCCTTCCGATTTTTTTATACTATTTAAGTCTATCCTCTGTGTTGCAAAATCTGTAGGAACTGCTCCAGCCACAAAATCCCCATTAGGATTTTTTAATACACCTTCTAAATCTTTTAACATTTCTGTTGCAGAAGCATATCTTTTTTCTGAATCTTTTTGCATTGCTTTTATAATTATGTCATTTACACTTTTTGGTAACTCTGCTTTTAATATAATTGGTGCTATCGGCTCTTCTTGCATGTGTTTTAGAGCAACAGAAACTGGTGTATCACTATCAAACGGAACTTTTCCTGTTACCATTTCGTACATAACTACACCTAAAGAATATAAATCAGATTTTGCATCTGTATATCCACCTCTTGCATGTTCTGGAGAAAAATAATGCACTGAACCAATTGTTGTTCCAAATGCTGTTATTGTAGAATTTGAAACTGCTTTTGCTATTCCAAAGTCTGTAACTTTTGCTATTCCTTCTTCTGTAATTATTATATTATGTGGTTTTATATCTCTATGAATTATATGGTTTCTATGTGCCATTTCTAAAGCTGATGCAATTTGCATTGCTACTTTAACAGACCATTTCCAAGCAAGCGCACCATCTTCTACAATAATTTCTTTTAATGTTTTTCCTTTTACTAATTCCATTACTATATAATGAAGATTTCCTTCTGTTCCTACATCATATACAGACACAATATTAGGATGTGTAATACTTGCAGCAGCTTGTGCTTCTATGTTAAATCTTTTTATAAATTCGTTATCTGTTGTAAATTCATCTCTTAAAACTTTTACTGCAACATATCTATTTAAAACTAAGCATTTGGCTCTATATACTGTTGCCATACCTCCGGTTTCCTATTTTTTCTAATATTTGGTATCTTCCACCTATTACTTTTCCTTCTAAATTCATTTTATTCTCTCCCATCTTAACATAGATTTTTGTTTAAGAATTTGCCATTATTATAACACTTATGTTGTCATATCCTCCAAGCTCATTTGCTCTTTTAATTAGATTATCACAAGCATTATTTATATCTTGTTTTATTATTGTATATATTTCTTCTTCGTGTATCATATTTGTTAAGCCATCTGAACACATTAGTATTATATCATCCTCCAAAAAGCCTTTTACAGTAACATCTGGCTCTATTTTATCTATACATCCTAATGCTTTCATAAGCATATTCTTTTTAGGATGATAAAAAGCTTCTTCTCTGGTTATTGTTCCGTCTTTTACTAATGTTTCTACATAGCTATGGTCTGTTGTTATTCTTCTAATTATATTCTTTCTTATTCTATATATTCTACTATCTCCAATATGCCCTATATATACTTTATGACCATATTTTAAACAGATTTCTAATGTTGTTCCCATCTGTTCTAATTCTTCGTTTCCTTTTGCTATTTCTAAAATTTCCATATTAGCATATTCCATAGCTTTTTTTATAAGTTCTTTAATTTCTTCTGGATTAGAATAATCTATTTGTTTAAAATTGTTTTCTATATATGTTTTTGCTGCAACAGTAGCAAGTGTACTTGCTACTTCTCCTCCTTTATATCCTCCCATACCATCTGCTAAAATGCATAACTGCACATCTTCCAAATTATTAGAAGTATATATAAAATCCTGATTAATTTCTCTAGCTTTACCTATATCGGTTTTTGCATAGATTAACATTTTTCCACCTCTTTTTTTCTAAGTTGACCACATGCTGCATCTATATCTGAGCCTAATTCTCTTCTTATCGTAGCAACTATTCCTTTTTCGTTTAAGTAATCTCTAAATTTTAATATATTTTCATTTGTACTTTTAGAATAATTTCCATTTTCTATTTTATTTATTGGTATTAAGTTAACGTGGCAAAGCATTCCTTTTAAAAGTTTTACAAGCTCTTTTGCGTCTCCTAAATTATCATTATTGTCCTTTGCCAATGCATATTCAAAAGATATTCTTTTATTAGTTTTTTCTATATAATATCTGCAAGCTTTTATTAACTCTTCTATGTTATATGTATTATTTACTGGCATCATTTCACTTCTTTTTTTATCATTTGCACTATGCAGTGATATAGAAAGTGTGCATTGCAAATTTTCATCTGCTAATCTATATATTTTAGGAACTAACCCACTTGTAGAAATACTAATATGTCTTGCTCCCATATTAATTCCTTTTTGATTATTTAATATATGAATTGCATTTACTACATTATCGTAATTATCTAATGGTTCTCCTATTCCCATAAATACTAAATTAGATATTTTAATATTTTGGTCTCTTTGAATTGCAAGTAATTGTTCAACAATTTCTCCTGATGTTAAACTTCTAGCAAACTTTACACCTGTTGAAGCACAAAATTTGCATCCCATTTTACAACCTATTTGTGATGAAACACATATTGTAAATCCATGTTTATATTCCATTAATACAGATTCTATTGCATTTCCATCTAAAACATCAAATAGATATTTTTTTGTTCCATCTTTAGATTCTTGTTTTTGTAATATTTTAAATATATGCAAATCAAAATTATCTTTTAATTTCTGTCTTAGTTCTAATGATAAATTAGTCATATCATCAATCGAAGTTACGTTTTCTACAAATATCCATTTAAATATTTGTTCTGCTCTATATGGCTTTTCTCCTAAATTTATCATTAACTTTTTTAATTCATCTAAATTATAATCTTTTATATTCTTTTTCAAAAAAATCTTCCTTTATTTATATTTTTACGTCTACATTTTATCATAATGGATTTTATATTACAAGATTCTATATGTAAAATATTAAAACCATTCAGCAAGTGATTAAATATCGTAGAGTAATTGTAGGGGCGGGCCTTGTATCCGCCCTCTCATAGACGGTATTTCTAAATTAAAAATTGTAGAGAAAATGTAGGGGCGACTAGTAGTCGCCCGCCACTTCGAAGTCTTTCTCTAACTTATTAATAGCAATTTCTTCGAATAACGAACGAACAAAGTTCGCCCCTACAAATATATTATTATATAAATTTCAGCCTATAAAACTTAAATTTCTAATGTTTCTGTTAATTCATACGTATATCCATCTTTGCTTATATGTGTTTCATCTATAAGTCAATATTTTTTCTTATTTTGTAATATTTAGGCCTTTTTGCATTCTGAAACTTTGACAAAAAAATAAAGCGAACGTGTTGTTCGCAATATTTTTATATGCTATTTATTAAACTAATTTTAATATAACTTTTTCTGCGCTGTCTCCTCTTCTTGGTCCCATTTTTATTATTTGTGTATATCCACCTACTCTGTCTTTATAGTTTTCAGCGATTTCTCCAAATAATTTTGCTGGTAAATCTATTTTGTTTCCTTCAGAGTCTTTTACTTTATTTGTTTTTGCCATTATTTTTCTTCTTGCATTTAATCTTGATGGCATATCTTTTTGTCTTTTTTCCATAGTAGTTTCTTTTACTACTCTTAAATATTCTTTACCATTTTTACTTGTTACTTTTTCTGTTTCTTTATTTCCTTTGCTGTCAAGTTTAGCTTTTACTACTTTAACTTCTACTTCTTCAAAATTATCTTTTTCTTTAATTGCTAATGCAATTATGCTATCTACTATAGCTTTAACTTCTTTAGCTCTGCTTTCTGTAGTTTCTATTTTACCATGTACTAATAAATCTGTAGTTTGGTTTTTTAACATCGCTAATCTTTGATCAGTTGGTTTTCCAAGTTTTCTATTTATAGCCACTTTTTTTCACCTTCCTATTTCATTTAAATTAATTACTCTTCTTCTTTTACGAAATCTAATCCTAATGAATGTAATTTATTAGTTACTTCATCTAATGATTTTTTACCTAAATTTCTTACTTTCATCATATCAGATTCTGATTTATTTGCTAAATCTTCTACTGTTGCAATTGCTGCTCTCTTTAAACAATTATAACTTCTTACTGAAAGTTCTAATTCTTCTATAGGCATTTCTAACACTTTTTCCTTCTTAGATTCTTCTTTTTCTACCATTACTTGTGTATTTTTAGCAGCCTCTGATAAATCTACAAATAAATCTAAATGTCCAGTCATAACTTTTGCAGCTAAGCTTATCGCTTCATATGATTTTAAGCTACCATCTGTCCATACCTCTATTGTTAATTTATCATAATCTACTGTTTGACCTACTCTAGTATTTTCTACAGAATAGTTTACTTTTTTTACTGGTGTAAATATTGAATCTATAGGAAGAACATCTATTGCTTGATTTGCAGTTTTATTTTTTTCTGCAACATTGTATCCTCTTCCTCTATCTGCTGTCATTTCCATTTTTAAATGTCCGCCTTCAGCTACAGTTGCAATATGTAAATCCTTATTTAGTACTTCTACAGAAGAATCTGTTATTATATCTCCTGCTGTAACTTCTCCTTCTTTATTAAAATCTATGCTTAAAAACTTTTGCTCATTATCAAATGATTTTAATCTTACATTTTTTAAGTTAACAATAATTTCTGGAACATCTTCTACCACACCTGGTATAGTAGAAAATTCATGCACCACTCCATCTATTTTGACACTTGTTATTGCTGTTCCTGGCAATGATGATAATAAAATTCTTCTTAAAGAATTTCCTATAGTCATTCCATAACCACGTTCTAATGGTTCACATACGAATTTTGCATAGTTTTCTTCATCATTTACTGCTAGACATTCTATATTTGGTTTTTCAAATTCAATCATTTATTTTTTAACCTCCTAAATTTAGTTTTGTCTTTAGAAAAAACATTTTTTCTAAAATCCAAAGTCTAAACTCTAAATTCTATTTAGAATATAACTCAACAATTAAATGTTCTTCAACTGGTAAATCTACATCTTCTCTAGATGCAAGTCTTAATACTTTTACTTCTAATTTATCAGCATTTTTTTCAATCCATTCTGGAATTGGTTTTGCTTTGTTTACTTCTAGATTTTCTTTTACTATTTTACTATCTTTTTTGATTTCTCTAACTGAAATTATATCTCCTGGTTTAACTAAATAAGATGCTATATCTGTTTTAACTCCATTTACATCAAAATGTCCATGATTTACAAGTTGTCTTGCTTGTGCTCTTGATGTTCCAAATCCTGCTCTATATACAACATTATCTAATCTGCTCTCTAAAATTTGTAATAACATTTCACCTGTTATACCTTTTTTATTTTCAGCCATTTTAAAATATTTTCTAAATTGCTTTTCTCCTACTCCGTAGAAAGATTTTGTTTTTTGTTTTTCTCTTAATTGTGTACCGTATTCAGAAAGTTTTTTCTTTCCTTGTCCATGTTCTCCAGGAGCATAGTTTCTTCTTGTTACACTACATTTGTCTGAATAACATCTTGAACCTTTTAAGAACAATTTTTGCCCTTCTCTACGGCATATACGACATTGTTCGTCTTTATATCTTGACATATTATTCTCCTTTCTAGTGGTAAATAATTCTTATTAATTATTCACTATTTATTATTAACTTTTCAGTATTTTTTATACTCTTCTTCTTTTTGGTGGTCTACATCCATTGTGAGGTATTGGTGTTACATCTTTTATCATGCTTATTTCTAACCCTGCTGTTTGTAAAGATCTTATTGCAGCTTCTCTTCCAGAACCTGGACCTTTAACATATACTTCTACTGTTTTTAATCCATGTTCCATTCCTGCTTTTGCAGCTGTAAGTGCTGCTTCACCTGCAGCAAATGGTGTGCTTTTTCTAGAACCTTTAAATCCTAATTCTCCAGCACTTGCCCATGAAATAACATTTCCTTTTTCGTCTGTTATAGTAACTATTGTATTATTAAAGCTAGAATGAATATGTGCTGCACCTTTTTCTATGTTCTTTCTATCTCTTCTTCTAGTAACTTTTTTTGTTGCTACTTTAGCCATTTTCTATTTACTCCTTCCTTTTTTGAAGTTTAATTAAGGTATGGGGACACAGCTTTCCATCCGTCACTTCTTTATAGAGGAGCTATGTCCCCCTTATTAATTAGTGATGTCAGTCTTTCTGTTTTCTCCATCATTTTAACTCTCTAATTATTTCTTTTTGCTTACTAATTTTCTAGGTCCTTTTCTTGTACGAGCATTAGTTTTTGTTCTTTGCCCTCTCACTGGTAAACTTCTTCTATGTCTAATTCCTCTAAAGCAACCTATTTCTGTAAGTCTTTTAATATTTAATGCAACTTCTCTTCTTAAATCACCTTCAACTTTATAATCTTCCATTGCATTTCTTATTGCTTGTACTTGATCATCTGTTAAGTCTTTTACTCTAGTGTCTGGATTAACTTTAGCTTCTGCTAATATTTTATTTGAGCTTGTTCTACCTATTCCATAGATGTATGTAAGTCCTATTTCAACCCTTTTTTCTTTAGGTAAGTCTACACCTGCTATACGAGCCATAATTTTTTTCACCTCTTTAATTAATTTTTTGTTGATTTTGTAATTATCTGTAGTTGTTGTATGATTAATAGATAAATTGAATTATATTGTTTTTAACATTGTAGGGGTCGGCCTTGGTCGACCCTTCACAGGGCAGAGCAATCCCTGCCCCTACAACCATTTCTTTATTATAATCTACAATTTTCCATTAATCCTTTTTAGTCTAACTAGTAAATTTGAAATGTAGTTAAACTGGATTGTATATATAATAAATAAAAATAGATATTCCTAAAATTAAATCTTAGGACAGCCGCACTATTTTTATATATTAGCTAATTTACATGATAATAAATCTAATAAGAATTTATTAGATTTATTTATCCTTGTCTTTGTTTATGTTTTGGATTTTCACATATTACTCTTGTAATTCCTTTTCTTTTAATTACTTTGCATTTTTCACATATTTTTTTAACTGATGGTCTTACTTTCATTTAATTCACCTCATTTACTTATCTATTATAAATGTTTATTCTTTTTATATTTAAAATAAATCAAAAATGGTATATTGCTAGAAAAACAAATCAAAATTTTTGAAACTATACGCTGTATGTTGAAAAAATTTTTATGAAGTTTGACAACGCAAGATGCCGTTTTTCATTTATTTTGCACGCCATGTTATACGTCCACGTGATAAGTCATATGGAGAAAGCTCTAATTTTACTTTATCACCTGGAAGAATTTTTATATAATTCATTCTAAGTTTTCCAGAAATATGAGCTAATACTTGATGTCCATTTTCTAATTCTACTTTAAAATTTGTATTAGGTAAAGCTTCTAGGACTGTACCCTCAACTTCTATTACATCTTCTTTAGACAATTTTTTGTCCTCCTATACTTTTAATTGTTCCAAAAATAACTAGTATATTATACCGTACTTTTACAACTTTGTCAATATTTCTGGTTCTTTTTCTGTAATTAAAATTGTATTTTCATAATGAGCTGCTAAGCTTCCATCTTCTGTTATTATAGTCCAACCATCTTCTAGTTCTAAAATGTCTGATTTTCCCATAATAACCATTGGTTCTATTGCAAGTGTCATTCCTGGTTCCAGTCTTATTCCTCTTCCTGCTTTTCCATAATTCGGTATTCCTGGTTCTTCGTGCATTTGCGCTCCAATTCCATGTCCTTGAAATTCTTTTACTACTGAATATCCATTATTTTCTATATACGTTCCTATAGCATTAGAAATATCTCCTAATCTATATCCTTTTTTAGCAAATTTAATCCCTTCAAAAAATGCTTGTTTAGCCACATCAACTAATTTTTTTGTACTTTCAGGAACTTTTCCTACAACATATGTTCTAGCACAATCTCCATGATATCCATTTTTATATGTAACTAAATCTATACTTACTATATCTCCATCTTTCAAAATTACTTTTTCACATGGTATCCCATGTATTACTTCATCATTTACAGAAGCACATATAGAACCTGGAAAATCTGGAACTCCTTTTCTTCCACTTGGATATCCTTTTTCTGCAGGTATACCTCCGTTTGCTCTTATTACATTTTCTGCAATTTTATCTAATTCATATGTTGAAATTCCTGGTTTAATTGCTTTTTCTATTTCTTTTTGAGCAAGACATGCTATCCTTCCTGCCTCTCTCATTAATTCAATTTCTCTTTTTGATTTTATTGTGACCAAAATGATTACCCCCATAAATTAGAATCTGAAGGGTTGCCAATGGGGACGTAGATGTTTGGCAATTGGAAATTGCCAAACATCCACGTCCCCATTGT
>JAZSCD010000141.1:0-8607 GCA_045602745.1 Clostridia bacterium
AAAGTAGCTCTTTTAATTTCTTTTTGTTTTAACATTATATATTCCACCTTCCTATGTTTTGTAAATTTTACAAAAATATACATCTAGGGTGAAATATTTGCTTACAAAGTTCTAAGGTGATGTTATCATAAATTAACTACACCCATTGGCATTAAAAGTTGCAAATTATGTAAATTTATAGTATAATATATTGTGAAAATGCCATTTGGCAAATTAGAAAGGAGTTATTTATAATGACTAAAGCAGAAAAAAACTTTGAAGTAGTCCGAAAGTATTATTTTCGGAAGAAAGGAGTTGTAGAAACTCAGGGATATGATTGGATAGGAGAAGAATGCGCTGGTCACCTATATCCAGTAGAACTTGACAGAAAACTTGGCTTTGCTGATTGCAACGGAGATATTGTAGTTCCCATTATATATGACCGTCAAATGCATGTAAACAATTCGGTTTGGATGTCGAATAACACATATCTTGATGTGGCGAAAAACGGTTTGTGGGGCCTGATTACACACGATGGAACTGTCGCAGTCGAATTTCAGTGGGGTGAAATAAGAGCTTCCGAAATAAGTGAGGATCTTGTTCCTGTTGAACTTAAAGGCAAGTGGGGATTCGCTAATGTAATGACTGGTCAAAAACAAATTGAACCTGTGTATGATGAGGTGAAATTCTTTAAATATGGTTTTGCACCTGTTCGTATCGAAGACAAATGGGGAATGATAGATAAAAACGGAACCTTAATTACAAAGGTCAAGTATCTATTGGATAACCATTTTGTAGGAGATTTTGCAATTATGTACGAAGGAGGATATTGGGAACCTGGTCGTGGCAGCAGACTGATATATGATTCGAATTGTAAAATTATTAACAAAAAAGGATATGAATTGGTTACAGATTGCTCTTGGATTGAAAGGACTGGTGTTAACACATTTATTTTAACATCAAAAGAAAACAATAAAAAAGTTAAATCCATAAAGCAATTCATTGAATTACCTAATTATATTATTGTAATTGAAAATGGTGAATATCTTAAAGGATACATCACAGAAGAAGGAAAATATTCCGAAGAAGTTGTGCTTGATACTGAATTAGGATATTGTCCTCACGCTAAATACATTGGAGGAGGAACATGGTCAGCAATTGATTATACTGGAAAACCTATTAACATTCCCAATGATGAACTTCAAAAAGTAAAGGATGCTTTATTAGCTAATTAACCCTAAGTGAGATGTAGAGTTTTGCGAATGCAAATTTCTGCATCTCTTTTTTTATGATTTTTATCTATTTGTAGTATACATTTTATAAAACTTATGATAAAATGTATTTACAGTTGATTAAAGAATGGAAACATTGGAGAATTTTTTCGCAAATAACCACGACAAACGCTCCAAAAAGAGTAGCATTAAATTTTACTACTCTTTTTCTTTTCTATATAAACATTATAATCAATCCTATCATGCTTAAAAAAATACAAGTAACTTTTCTAATTCTAATTTTCTTTTCTAAGTTTTCATTAAAATATTTTGGAAATAATTTGCTTCCAATTATCCCTAATACAAATACAAATACACTTTGAAATGTATTTAAAATATTTGCAATAGCAATAGGAATAGTTACATTTGCAAAATTAATTAATAAATTAGCAGTCAAATTAATAGATTCATTAGATATATTAAATAACAAATATTTTTTTCCATTATTTATTATTGCTTGAAGAAAAGCTTTTCTAATATTTTTTATAAATAATAGAACTATTCCTATCAATAAAAGCCCTACTTGATACCAGAAAGCACAAGCATTATAAGTATTATTTCTAATTCCTATATCAAATAGTATAAAATATATAGCGAATAAAGAAGATGATAGTATCATCAAAAATAATACTTCTAATCTGTTTTTATTATCTTTTTTCTCAAAATCTAAAGAAATTAATATTGATGCTAATAGTATTATTACAGAACCTATTATCTGCCTTCCTCCTATCTTTTCACCAAAAAATATTAACGCAAAAAAATAACTAAATACTGGTATAAGATGAAACATTACCACAACAATTGATGTATCATTTTTATTTAACGCTTTAAAATAAAAATATGTTGCCAAGCTATATGCTAACGATGATAAGATCACACATATTAAAGATATTTTACTAATAGATATCGAAAATCTATTGATTATTAGCCAAATTGGTGTAAAAACCACTCCAGCAATCAATGTAGAAAACACCACTAATACTTTAATACTATTATTAGATTTTTCAATTCCATTCAACATAAACTTATCAATATGATTTGTTGTAGCAAATAAAAGCGATGCAAATAGTGTAATTATTACTGCATTTGTCATTTTATATTATCCCTTTCCTATATATTCTTTAACAAAATTTTTTATAATTTTTTTGTTTTATAAATTTAATATTTATAATCATATATATTATAGCATAATCTGAAAAAATGTATATAATTTAGCTTAAAGTTATTACTAACCTATGTTAAATTATATATTACAAAAATTGAATTATATAAAAAGAGAATTACTTTGCAGATGTATTTTTTCGCATACCTGCTCCGTAATCGTTTCAAAAATAGAATCCAAATGAGTTAAAACAAATATCTAAATGCTGAATATTACAATAAAATTTACCAATACTACATAGTATGAAAAAACTATTTTTAATAAAAAATCCTGAACTGTTTCAGGGAGAAAAATATATAAAAACAAATAAAAATTATTTTGAAGGTTGGTATTTTAAAAATCCAAATAATGAAAGTGGAATTTCTTTTATTCCTGGAATAAATATAAACGGACACGAGAAAAAAGCGTTTATACAAGTTATTACAATGGATTCATCATATTTTGTAAATTATATTATTGATGATTTCAAATTTAGTTTTTCACCTTTCTATATTAAAATTGGTAATAACTTTTTTTCTAAAAATAGAATCCATATCGATATTAAAGATGATGCTCAAAATCTTATAGCTTTTGGAGATATTAAATATTCTGATAATCAAAATATAAGTACTAATTTTTTTAACCCTAATATAATGGGACCTTTTTCATATGTTCCATTTATGGAATGTAACCATGCTATACTTAATATGAAAAATAGAGCTGATGGATTAATAGATATTAATAATAATATAATAAATTTTGATAATGGTATTGGATATATAGAAAAAGACTAGGGATGTTCTTTTCCCAAGTCTTATATTTGGTGCCAAGGCAATAACTTTCAAAACTCAAATGCTTCATTCATGATTTCAATTGCACATATTCCTTTTAAAGCCTTTCATTTTAGAGGTATTATTTGTGATTTAATAATAGATAATAAAGAATTTAAATTTACCACATATAATAATGCTAAACTAATAAAATATGAAGTGCACGATAATTCTCTAGATATAATTTTAAAAAGAGGTCGTTATTGTTTAAATATACAATCAAAATATACTTCAGGACTTAAACTTTCCGCTCCTGTTAAAGGTAAAATGGAAAAAGATATTTTTGAAAGTATTTCTGCCTCAGTTATTGTAACACTAAAAAAAGATAATAATATTATTTTCTCTGATACTAGTACAAATTGTGGATTGGAAATTGTACATGAATAGTTTTAAATTTCAATATCTCCCAATTCTAAGAACTCTCCATAAACATCGGCTCTCTCATTTGATTTATCTGGTAATATCCCTAAACTAATCACATTGTTTTCAGCTTCATAATCTTCAAATATACATCTTCCTTCTACTTCATCTTCTAAACCAAATTCTATTTTAGTTATATATTGGTGACCACTTGCTGTTTTATTAAATATAACATCATTATATTTAATAATTTCATCACTTATTCTTTGGTAATTCATATTATCTATAACTTCACCAATAGATATTAAATTGTCACCAGGAATAATAACTAATACTTTGTTATTACTTAATTCACACTTAATATAAGATGTGTTTTCATCTTCTTCAATTTGATACCAAGTTTTTGTTTTTACAATGTATTCTGTATTTTTTATTTTAATTTTAGCATTTTTAACTATTTTTTCTATTAAATTTTCCATAAATATATACTCCATAAAAACTATATTAATTAAATTATACTACAAATCTTAACCATTTACTACACTTAAATTAAAATAATTATACTTAATTTATTAACCTATAGATAAAATAAAGTTTATTTGATTATTTACATAAATTATGTTATACTTATATTACACTTTTGTGTAAAAAAATAATTGAGCAATTGCTCAGAAAGGTTGGTACTACATGTATTTGGCAAACCACGAAGAAGAGGATTTATTCGGACGAATTCTTGAGTTGTATAACGAATTGTCATTACTGAAAGATTATATATCCAAAAGTATTGAAATTCTTAAAGAGTCAGATACTCTAACTCTTGAAATGCGCTGCAAACTTTCCGAACTTGGTCTTTCCATCTGTTGTGTCTCATTTAAACACTGTTCAGAATATCGCGATATGCTTATTTTGAGACTCAATCTTGCACTTAACATTGATATTGATCCTTCAACTGAAATTGAAGATTTCGAGCCTTTGTTAACTGAATTGGAAGATCTTGTATCTTGCTTCGATTCTAATAAAATTGAAGCTATGAAACCTAACACCAGTACCTAAGACCAAAAAAAGAACGTATTGTTCTCCTACATAGTAGGTTCTAAAAAAGAAACCTTTTTCATTAAATGAAAGAGGTTTCTTTTCTTAGTAATTTTATATAACATACAACAATATACACAAAAATTGCAATAAGCTTCCTATTATGCAAGCTATATGGAATATAGAATGCATCCATTTATATTTTCTTCCCAATCCATATATTATTGCTCCTATTGTATATGCAATTCCACCTAGTAATAATAGCCAAAAGCCTATTACCCCTAAGCAATTATAAATAACATTAATTCTAAATATTATGCACCATCCCATTACTAGGTAACATATCATAGAAAAAACTTTATATCTTTTTAAATCTATACTATTTAAGATTATTCCTATAACTGCAAGTCCCCAAACAATTCCAAACATCCACCATCCAAGAGCTGTATTATATTCTCTTAAAGTGCATAATGTAAAAGGTGTATATGTTCCTGCAATTAATAAAAATATAGAACAATGGTCTATTACTTGAAAAACTTTCTTTGCATTAATATTTGGACTTAATCCATGGTAGATACTTGACATTGTATATAATAAAACCAAGCTTGATCCAAATATAACGCCAGATACTATTCCATAAACATTTTTATTAATTGCTCCAAATATAGCGCAAAGTACTATTGCTACTATTCCTAAAGCTCCCCCAATTATATGTGATACCATATTAAATATTTCTTCGCCTTTTGTATATTTGGGTAATACTCTTTCGCTTAATTTTACTCTTTTCACGTTTTTTCCTCTTTTCTGTGCTTATCTAATATCCCAATTCTTCTCCAATTAATATAATTTTAATACGGTTTGGAACTCCTGAACGTCTTGTTACAACAATTTGCCCACATATACAATCAGGAGAATAGCAATTTTCGCATTTTCCTGTAATAGCACATGGTGTTTTTTTGTTTAACCTAACAGTATTAGGTGGTGATGCTATATCTCGTACTCTTTTTAACCCTGATTCAACATCTGTAACGACTTTATTCATACCTGCTAAAATTACTACATTTTGTGGACCATAGCATAAAAATGCCACACGATTTCCTCTTCCATCTATGTTAATTAGTTCTCCATCTAATGTAATTGCATTTGTACTCATTAGGAAAACATCAGACATACAAATTTCTCCATAAACTTTTCTTTGTTCCTCTAAATTTGTAGCTGCATCTCTATCAATTAATTTGTAATCTCCATTTTTAATAGCATCCATTAATCCTGTTTCTGTAAGTGTCATTGAACCTCCCCAAGAAACACTTGCTTCTTTTGGAATCAATTCCAATGCTTTTTTAACTGCAGATTCTTTATCTTTACAATAGTATCCTTCTATCTGGCGTTTGCTTAAGTTTTTGATAATTGTATTTGCAACATTCTCGTAATATTTTTGTTTTGGAAGTAACTTCTCCATAACTTGCTCTCCTTTCATTTGGTTAAATACATTATATTTGATTAATATTTTAAATATTACTTACTTTTCATATGTAACTACTTTAATATTACACAATTCTCTAAGCCCAAATTCACTATTGTTTTTTCCCATTCCTGATTTTTTATATCCACCAAAAGGATTACAAGGTCTTAAATAATATAAATTATTTAATGCTATCATCCCTGTTTTTAATTCTTTTACTACTTTTTCAAATTTTGTTTTATCTGAAGTATATATATAACCACCTAATCCATACTCTGTGTCATTAGCTATGTTAATAGCTTCTTCTAAAGTTTTAAATTCTATTATCGGTATAACTGGTCCAAAAACTTCTTCCTTGTAAACTTTCATATCTTTAGTTATATTTGTTAAAATTGTTGGAAGGTAGTAGTTACCATTATTTAATTTTAGGCGTTCTCCTCCGCATATAATTTTTGCACCTTTATCAATAGCATCTTGTACTTGATTTTCTAACTTTTCTAATTGTGGAATAGATACAAGCGGTCCAATTTCAACATTCTCATCTAATGGGTTACCTATTTTTTTATTATTAATACATTTCTTAAATTTTTCGCATACTTCGTCAAATTTGCTTTCATGTACAATTAATCTTTTTTGTCCGTCACATATTTGACCAGTATTAGCAAATTTATTTATATATATTGATTCAATTACAGAATCTATATCTGCATCTTCAAAAACAATTCCAGGAGCTGAACCTCCGCATTCTAAAACTATAGGTATAAATTTTTCTCCAGCAATTTTATATAATTTCTGACCAGTGTATGTACTACCTGTAAAACATATCATATCAATATTTTGTTTTACTAAATGTTCTCCAACTTCACCATCTCCGTATACAACACTATATACGTTTTCAGGAAGTATATTAGATACCATGTCATAAATGTATTTACTACATAACGGAACATATTCTGAATGTTTAATTATTACTGTATTACCTACAATTAAATTAGGTATAGCTTGCCATACAAAACTTGAAAAAGGAAAGTTCCAAGCTATAATTACTGCTACAACACCCTTAGGTTCAAAAATAACTTTGTCTATTTCTTGTTCATCTTCATAGGTAACTTTTTCTCCTATAATATTTTTTGCATTATCTATATACCACTTAATATGTTCTAGTCCACTATCAACATCAAATAAAGATTCTGATATTGGCATCCCCATTTCATTTGTTAATAATTCTGCAAATTCCTGTTTTTTTGATTTTATAGTATCATATAATTGTTTTATATATGATATTCTTTCTTCCAAGCTTGAATATCCCCAATTTTCAAATGCTAATTTACTGTTATTTATTATTTCTTCTATTTCAGATAGAGTTGTTGATTCTACTTGTCCAAGTAGCTCATTATTAGATGGATTGTATGATTTTATAATCATTTCTCTTTCCTCCTTAACCTTTTAATATCCACTAGCAGTTTCTGTTTGCATAGTTACTGTAATTACGGTTCCTTTTTCTACTTCTTTTTCAGCTGCTATATCTTGACTTACTACTGTTCCAGAGCCATCTAAAATTACATTTAAATTTGATGCCTGCATAGAGTTTATTACTTGTGCAGAAGACATTCCCTTTAAATTAGGAACTTTTGTTACTTCTCTAATATTATTATTTGATGTATATAAATATATAACGGAATCTTCTAATAATGTAACTCCTGGTTTTGGAACTTGGTCTACAATTAAAGTTACGCTCTCATCTTCATCTCCTGTAATTCTAACTTTAAATCCAGCATCTTTTAATAGATTTTTTGCTTCTTCTATAGTTTTATTTCTAACATCTGGAAGCAAATTACTTTTACTTGAATTACTAGAACTTGAATTAGAAGTATTTTCAGATACAACTCCTAAATATGGAAGTACTTCTGACAATATTTGTTTAACTACTGGTCCTGCAACTTGACTACCTTGATGACTATCTCCTTTAGGATCGTATATTGTAACCAATACAACAACTTGAGTATTTACAGTAGGTGACATTGCAATAAAAGATGCCACATAACCTTCTTCTTCGCTTCCAGAAAGTGGTTCAGAAGTACCAGTTTTTCCTCCTATAGAATATCCTGCGATTTTAGCATATTTACCCGTTCCATCTGTAACTACATATTCTAACATCTCCATTAAATCTTCTGCTGTTTCTTTAGACACAACCTGTCTTACACTTTTTGGTTCTATTGTAGTTATAGCTCCTGTATCTGTATTTTTTATTTCTTTTACAATACGAGGCTCCATCAAAACACCTTCATTACAAATTGAAGATATTGCTGTAACTAGTTGAATTGGAGTAATTGTAAATCTTTGGCCAAATGACATTGTAGCTAAATTAAATTCATTTATATTATTTTCATCAAAGAATACACTATTTTGTTCTCCATAAAAGTATGAGTTTGTAGTTTCGAATAAACCAAAACCTTTATAATAATTGTATAGAGTTTTAGCACCTATTTTTTGTCCAAGTTGTATAAAAGCAGGGTTACATGAATTGGCAAG
>JAZSCD010000142.1:0-8039 GCA_045602745.1 Clostridia bacterium
CGCCGCCGCTCATTCCCAGCAAAACCCGCTTCGCTTCCATGCCCGTCCTCCTTCACTGTCTTTTTCTATATTTGTAATTTTTAAACTTTCATTTTTAGGTAATAGTGTTTCTATTTCTAATCCTTCATTAAAATATTTATATGCATAAGATTTTTCTTCAATTTTTTCAACTTCTTGAACTTCTTCATTTTTTTCAACTTCTTCATCTATTTTATTTCCTTTTACTATATTAGTATTTTCTTCTTTATTATTTTTTATAAAAATATATGCTACTAAACCTATTATTACTAAAACCATTACTACTATTAATATAGCTGTTTTTAAACTGATTTTTATTGTTTTTTTAGTTTCTTGTTTTTCCTCCATATTTAATCCTCCCATTTTTATTTAAATATCCTATAAAATTATATATTTTTTTATACTTTTTTTTCAATAATTTTTCTTTATTTTTGGTATATATATTTTCTCTATTCTCTTACGCCTTGAATATTTTGCTAAAATGTGCTAAAATTTTATAGGTGATTAAAATATGAAATTTATTAATGAAATATTAGAATTATTAAAACAACTATCATTTGAAAATATTATCGATATTGGAATAGGACTAGCAATTATTGTAATTTTTAAAATATTAAGCTCGTCTTTTGCATATATCATAGTAAAGATGTTTAAGTTTAAAATTAAAGATAAAAAGAAAATTAAAGAAAATGGATTTTATAAACCACTAAAAGCTTTTTTTGTTTTACTTGGTGTATATGTTGCAACAATTTCCTTAAAATTGCCAGAAAATATTTTTGCTGTTATAACTAAAATATTTAAAATATGCACAATTATACTTTTAAGCAAAGGTTTTGCTAATTTATTTGATTCTGGTTCTGAATCTTTTGGAAAACTACGTGAAAAACTTCACATGAATGGTTCTGATACAACAATAAATTTTTTTAGCAAAATTGCTAAAGCTCTTATATACATAGTTGGAACATTTATTGTTATTTCTGAACTTGGTTATGATTTAAGTGGTTTAGTTGCTGGTCTTGGAATTGGTACTGCAGTAATTGCGCTTGCAGCTCAAGATGTTGCTAAAAGTATGCTCGCAGGTTTTTCTATAATTTCAGACAGGCCATTTGATATTGGAGACTATATTGAAGTAGATATATATAAAGGAACAGTAGAAGATATAACTTTTAGAACTACAAGAATAAGAGATATAAATAATCAAATAGTTGTACTCCCAAATAGTTTACTTACAACTACATCTATAATAAATGGAAGCAAAAGAGAAAAAAGAAGATATCAATTACTTTTAACCTTAGAGTTAAATACTCCTTTAGAAAAAGTTTCTGAATTAACTGAAAATATTAAACTTTTATTAAATACTCATAAAAATATAGAAAAAGAAAGTATAAGAGTATTTTTTGATACAATATCTACAAATGGAATTGATATTTCTATTGGTTTTTACACAAATTTAATAGATTTAATGGATTTCTTAAAATTTAAAGAAGAAATGAATTATACTTTATTAGAACTAATAAATAAAGAAAATATAGAGCTTGCATACCCATCTCAATCAATATATTTAAAAAAGGATTAAAAAATGTTAAATAATTGTACTTTATGCCCACACAAATGTGGTGTTGATAGATTAAATGGTAAAAGAGGTAGATGTAAGTGTGATGATAAATTAAAAATCGCACTTGCATCTCTTCATATGTACGAAGAGCCTTGCATTAGTGGAACTAATGGTTCTGGAACTGTATTTTTTAGTAATTGTAATTTAAATTGTATATATTGCCAAAATTATGAGATTAGTCAAGAACGGTAAAGGAAAAGAAATATCTATAGAAGAACTTGCTAAAATATTTTTAAAGCAACAGGAAAAAGGTGCGCATAATATTAATTTAGTTACACCTACAATGTATGTATATCAAATTATAGAAGCTCTTAAAATTGCTAAATCTCAAGGGCTTAATATTCCAATTGTATATAACTCAAATGGATATGAAAACTTAAAAACAATTAAATTATTAAATGGATATATAGATGTTTATTTACCTGATTTAAAATACTATTCAAATGAATTATCTAAAAAATATTCTAAAATTGATAATTATTTTGAAACTTCAACAAGATCCATAAAAGAAATGTATAATCAAGTTGGTAAATCTCAATTTGATAAAAACGGATTAATTACAAAAGGTATTATTATTAGGCATTTAGTACTTCCTAATCACATTCAAAATACAAAAAACATTTTAAAATGGATTTCTGATAATATGCCAAACGACATTTATGTAAGTATAATGGCTCAATATTTTCCAACATATAAAGCAAAAGAAGATAACTTAATAAATAGAAAATTAAATAAAAAAGAATATAAAGAAGTTTTAAACTACTTATATTCTTTAAATTTAGAAAACGGATATATTCAAGAATTAGGAAACCACGAAGAAGAATATGTTCCTAATTTTGATTTAACTTTCTAAACTGCTTTTCTATAAGAAATGCAGTTCACCTTATTAATTATTTTATGTATTCCCCTTTTATTTGTTCCCATTCTTTATTTAATTCCTCTTGAGTAATCATTTTCCATTTTTTAACATCAAATGCTCCACCTGGAAGTAATCTTATATCTCCAATAACAGGCAAGCTTGCAAAAGATAAATTCATAAAAGCATCTATTCCTTTTTTTACTTTTGCAAATTTCTTTAACAGTTTCATTTTTTTATTAACTACTTTAGGATTCTCGTCTGTCATAATATTTGCAATAGGAAGTGCAAGATTTGCTTTAACTTCTCCGCCTTCTACATAAATTTTTCCTCCTTGCATTTTCGCAAGTTCATTTGCCGCCTTTATTATATCTCTATCATTTGTTCCAGCAAGTATCATATAATGTGAGTCATGCGCAACAGTAGTTCCTATAGCTCCTTTTTTCAATCCCATTCCTTTTAAATATGCTATACCAGTGTGCATAGTTCCCTTATGTGGTTCTATAACAACAACTTTTATAATATCATTTTTTAAGTCATAATCATCTGCAATACCTTCATCAGTTGTTACAATTTCTCCTGGTAATAACCCTATTACTTTTTTTGGTATTCCTTTGCAAGCTATATCTTCTGTTGTAACTTCTCTCATATTTATAGAGTTTCTTACTTTTTGTTCTAACTCGCTATCTACCTTATTTTTTGGCCAATTTAATAGTGTTTCATTTGTCATTTCTTGTCCATTTTTATAAACACTATTTATTCTTACTAATTCAATATCATCTAGTATAGCTAAATCCGCAATACATCCTTCTTGTATTCTACCTAAATTTTCTAATTTAAAATATTTAGCAGCATTATATGATGCTGTAACATACGCATCTTCTGGTTTTACTCCTAATTCAATTGCCCTTCTAATTATAGCATCAATATGGCCTTCTTTTATTAACTCTTCTGGGTGTTTATCATCTGTTGCAAACATTGCATTCTCTCTATATTCTGTCATATTAATCAACTCTGCTAATGCTTCTAAATTTTTTGCAGCAGTTCCTTGTCTAATCATAATATAAAAAGTTTTTGCACATTCCCTTGCTATATCTATTTTTTCTTTTGCTTCCATTAAAGTAGTACATTCATGATCTGACATGATTCCTCTACATATATATTTTATTAAATCCTTCCCTGTTAATCCTGGAGCATGACCATCTATTATCTTTCCTAATTTCTTTGCTACTTTTAATTTTGCAAGAACCTCTTTATCTCCAAATATGACTCCTGGATAATTCATCATTTCTGCAAGTCCTAAAATCCTTTCAGAATCCAATTTAAAACATTCTTCAATATTACTACTGTCTAATTCTGCAGCAGATTCATCAAACTCTGTTGCTGGTACACAAGATGGAATCATAAAATATACTGATATTGGTAACTTTTTTGTTTTTTGCAACATGTATTTTATCCCATCTTCTCCACATACATTTGCTATTTCGTGTGGATCTGTTACAACTGCTGTAGTTCCATGTATACTTGCTATTTTAGCAAAATCTTCTGGTGAAATAACAGAACTTTCTAAATGAATATGACCATCTATAAATCCTGGAACTATAAATTTCCCACTTACATCTCTTTCCTCTTTTGCTGAAAATTTTCCGTTAATTCCAACAATCTTCTCATCTTTTATTGCAATATCACCTTGTTTAAACTCTCTTGTTTCTACATCTAAATATTTTCCATTTTTTAATATTAAATCAACTTCTATTGTACCCACCTTCTCTTTTTATAATTACGCATACCATTATATCACCCTTTTATGTTAATGTAAAGGTTTGAATTTTAGTCTGCAGTAACTGAATTTTTAATATTTTTAAAAAAAGTCTTGCAAACCTAAAAAAAATATGCTATTATTTATAAGCATTAATTTTTAAATATATTTCGGGGTGTAGCTCATTTGGTAGAGCGCGTGGTTTGGGACCATGAGGTAGCACGTTCGATTCGTGTCACCCCGACCAAAAATAGAGACTTTTACAGTCTCTGTTTTTTATGTTTTAGGCTATTTTAAGCCTTTTTTTATTTGTCAAACTTTTTCAAAATTTCTCTATATTCGTGTTGTTGCATTCAAAATTACATTCAACTATATTTTATTGAATGCAATAATTGCATTCAAATTTTATTCTTAATATTAAATAAGAGAATTCCCCAAATAAGAAATTCTCTTAAAATATTATTCTTCTCCTTGAGTTTGTCCTTCTTGCTCTTTATCTAATTCTTCTACTAATTCTAAAGCTTCATCGCATTTTTGATCTTCTTCTTGTAATTCATCCAATTTTTTTTCTCTTGCAACTCTTACTTTTATTTCGTCTATTTTTGAATCTATTCTTTCTCCAAATACGTCTTTAATCTCTTCTGGAATCTCTCTTCCTTCTCTTATATATGCTTCTATTAAGAATTCTTCTCTTTCTATATATTTCATTGTATCCAAACAATCTTGTTCTAATATCTCATCCGATAATTTAACAATATATTCTCTTATTTTTTTTCTTAAATCTTTATTACTCCATCCATCAAATTTACCATTAATATCCATTCTTGAAATAGTATCTATAAAAGAAGCTTTATTTTCATCATCTAAATATATGAAAGTTTCAACATCATTGAATCTATTTTCCTCGATCAATCTCATAACAATAAAATTCCATGAAAATATATCTTCCATATATTCTTCATGATACTTTTCAAAACCACCTAATCGTTCGAATGTTTTAGAAGGCATTTTTTGCATAGCAACATAATACAAATCATAATCATCATCAGGTGTTCCAACACCATTTTCATTTTCACTTATTACTTTTTTGTAAAATTTTTCATAATATTCACTTAAATCTATTTTTCCATTATAATGTTCATATACTTCAGAAGCTTCAACTACTCCAATTCCTGTATAATAATTATCTGTATAACCTATTCCTTCCTCTAGTCCTGCTAAATATTGCTCAGGAGCAATCCAGCAGTTTAAAATATCTTTCATTAGCTCATCGTCTTCTTGTATTAATTTTAAATCAATATACTCTAATATTTCAGATGGAATATAACTATCTAACGTTCTTGGTTTTTTACATATAAATTTTCTAATTATATCTGGGTCATCTATAGTCTTATATATTTCATTTTCTTCTAACAAATCTAATGTATCTCTTAATACATCTGATCTAAAAGAGTTTTTTTGAAATAATTTTTCAATCTCACTTCTAAACTCATTTCTTGCTCTCTCTAACCTTTCTTCGTTATACTCGCGAGCTATTTCTAGTGCTATTTCTTGAGCATATTTAAAAAACAAATCTTGTTGTCCATAAAATTCTTCTAAGATTGTTTCTGAAAAATTTTCATTCCCTGATTTATCTTCTAATTCCATATATATTCTTTTAGCAAACTCTTCATCACTCAAATCATCTTCATAAGCATCGTCTAACTCTAACTCTTCTCTACAATATTTTTTTAATTTATTCTTAAAATCTTCTAATTCTTCTTCTATAAATTTTTTTTCTATAATATCCTCATCTACTAAACCTTCGTAATAATCATCATTTTTGCTAGCAAACTTAGAAAGATCGAAATCATTAATGTCTTTAAAATCGAACTCATCCATATTCTATACCTCCTAATTCTTATTTACTTTATTTTTATATTTTTTTAGTTTATCTTTTTTATATTGTATTTGTTCTTTATAAAGTTCTATCATCTCATCTAATTCTTCATCTGTTAAATCTGCTATTTCTATTTGTTTTTCTTTTAATTTTCTCTGTAATGCTAAAATTTTATCCTTACTTTCTACTTTTATTTCTTCAATAAATTTATTCTTTTTCATTTCGTCCATACTTTTATTAAGTTCATTAATAGCTTCATTTATTGGCTCTTCAATAACTATTTCTTCTTTATTAAATAATCTTTTAAACCATTTTTTAAACTTTTGAAAAAAACCTTCCCTTTTTATCTCTGGTAAATTATCATTCATTTGTATACTATCCCCTATATATTAAATTATTACAATTTTATGATAGCACAAGTGATTTCTTCTGTCAAATTTATTCTTCTATTCGATTACAGTAAAGTATGCAGTAGAAAAAAAGAAATTAAGAATAACAAAAAGAGTATGAAGGAATTGTTATAAAAAATCATATAATTTTAAGCCAAAAGGTGCATAAAATAGCAAGCTTAGACCACATCGACGATATATAGAAACTTTTACAGTCTCTATTTTTTTATGTTTAATGCTATTTAAAGCCTTTTTTTATTTCTCAATCTTTGTGTTAATGCATTCAAATTTTTATACTTAATATTAAATAAGAGAATTTCTTATTTAGGAAATTCTCTTAAAATATTATTCTTCTCCTTGAGTTTGTCCTTCTTGCTCTTTATCTAATTCTTCTACTAATGCTAAAGCTTCATCACACTTTTGATCTTCATTTTGTAATTCATTTAATTCATTTTCTTTTTCTGCTCTTTCTTTTTTTCTGGATTTATCATTTTTTTGATATTTTTCTCTATATTCATTAAAGAATTTATTTACTTCTATCATCATGCCGTATTCTTTAGAAAAAAGTTCTTGACAATATAGTTTATTGTCTCCTCCTTCTATTATTAATTTTTTTGCTCGTTCTTCATCTAATACCTTTAGCTCTCCATTCTCATCAATTTCAAAAGAAGATTCTAATAATTCATCCCCCCAATAACTTTTTCCCCATTTTTCTTTAGAACTCTTGTTTTTTAAATATTCTTGTTTTATTGTTTCTTCTAAATTATATGCGTCAATAACCTCTGATACAGTTTTTTCTAATAAATTTTTATATTTTTCTGGCAAATCTTCAACTATTTCTACAATACCTTTTTCAAAATTATCTAATTCTTCATCTGATATAATTTCTTCTTTAAAAACATCTACGGCACGTGATAATTCTACTAAACTAGTATTAATCGACTTTATATGAGATCCATCCTTAATAGCTGATATTGTTGGTTTCATAGCCATTGTTAATATTGCTTGATTCAAGTTAGTTAATTCTTTATATGGGCTCATTCTCACCTTTAAATCTTTCCATTGCCTTGATATTTCTTGAAGATTTAGAATATCTTCTTCACTTGGCTCTTCATACCCTTTTTGTCTATATTCTTCTGGAAAATCTTTTTTCATTCTTTCATAATATTCTTTTTTTGATATAGTTGCATCTAATAATGTTTTTCCTGATGTAATAGCTACTTTAGAAATAACTGTAGAAAAAAATTCATAACTAATTTCTTTTTCATTATTAAATATTTCTTTTTCTTCTTCACTAAAACCGTCTAAAATCCCAAGAAGATATTTCTTGATTTGTAAAAGCACACCATTCTCCAAGTGTCTGTTTTAAATTGCTAATATAATACCTAGTTAAATTATCATTATTTGCTTCTTTTTGTCTTTCTATAATTTCATCTAAATTAATATTTTCTCCTTCTATTTTCATATGTGTATTTCCTCCTTTATTGTTTTTTTATTTTATTCTTATAATTTTTTAGTTTATC
>JAZSCD010000143.1:0-10200 GCA_045602745.1 Clostridia bacterium
GTCAGATGTAGATTTTGAAAAAATAATAGTTTCGGATAATTGGATATATTATTTTGATGAAGCAAAACTGTGCAAAATAAAAACAAATGGAAAAGAGAAAAAAATCGTATTAGAAAAATCAATAGAAAATTATGAAATTAACGGAGATTGGATATATTATTCATATAAAAATAATGGAAAATACGTAATTGCAAAAATAAAAACAAATGGAGAAGATAATACTAAAATAGATGAAGAGTCTGGCTCAACATTTTTTATAAAGGGAAATTACATTTATTATATTTATGAAAATAGTGACCTAGAGTATGATAGATTAAATTATGAACTTTATAAAATAAAGACAAATGGTAAGAAAAAAGAAAAAATAGCACAATTACCTAAAAACCTATATATAGCTTCTGTTAATTTTAATAAAAATGACATATACTATTTAAAACAGGGTGAAGAAACAAATATAGCAATATACAAAACAAATTTAAAAAATGGAGAAGAAAAGAAAATTGTAGATGTAAATGGATATACTACATATATAAATATTGTAGATAATTGGATTTATTATCCGGATGTAGATGATAATGGAAATGATGTAATGTTTAGAATAAAAACAAATGGTGAAGAGAAACAGGAATTAGCGTTATAGGGTAAATATTAAGGAGAGAAAATGGAAAGAAAATTTACAGAAATAGACGAAGAATTTATTTGTGAAAATTGTGGTAAAAAAGTAGAAAAATTAAAATACTCTTGCAGAAATCATTGTAAATTTTGTTTATATTCAAAACATGTAGATAAAAATCCTGGAGATAGATTAGAAGAATGTCATGGAATGTTAAAACCAATAGGTATAGAAATTAGTAATAAAAAAGGATATGTAATAATATATAAATGCAAAAAATGTGGGCAAATAAGAAAAAATAAAGCAGCAAAAGATGATGATTTTGATAAAATATTAGAAATTAGTAAGAAATCATCAAATTTATGAAATTTTAAAAGACTGGTATAAATTTTATACCAGTCTTTTAAAATATTTATCTAATATTTTGCAAGGCTTCAATTCTATCATCAATACTTGGATGAGTAGAGAAAAGATTTGCTTTTCTTTTTTTATTAACGTCTTTCTTAAATGGATTAACAATATACATGTTTTCAGTTGCCTTACTTGCAGATTTTAGTTCATTAGGGTCATTATCTAATTTTCTTAAAGCAGATATTAATCCATTAGGGTTTCTAGTAAATTCTACAGCTGTACTATCTGCTAAAAACTCTCTTCTTCTAGACATAGCCATTTGCATTAACTTTCCTAAAATTGGAGCTAATATTAAAAATATTAAACCGATTAACATTAATATTCCATTACCTTTGCTATCATTATCTCTATCTTTGTTTCCTCTGTAGAAGAAAGTTCTTGTAAAAATATCAGAAAGTATGACCATAAAACCTACCATTACAGTTACAACAGCAGAAAGTAATATATCATAATTTTTTATATGTGCTAGTTCATGTGCAATAACACCTTCTAATTCGTAATATTCTAATTTTTCTAATAGGCCAGTTGTTACACAAATAATAGCATGCTCTGGATTTCTACCTGTTGCAAAAGCATTAGGTTGACTGTCTTCTACAACATATAATCTTGGTCTATAAGAAAGTCCAGAAGAAATCATTAGTCCATCTAAAATATTTATAATTTTTTTATCTTCTTCTACAGTAGCAGGTCTTGCTTTAGAAACCGCAAGAATAATTTTATCACTATTATAATAAGATGCCCAACAACTAATTACAGAAAATAGTAAAGAAATAAATATTGCAGTAGGAGCACTAAAATCAAATGCCATACATAAATAATATAAAATTAAAGTTATAACTAAAATAAAACCAGAGATAATAAAACCAGTTTTCATTTTATTTTTTCTAATATCTTCAAACATAATCATCACCTAAAAATATTATAACACTATTATATCCTTAATACAAATATAAATTATTACAATTATATTACAAAACGAACAAGAATATTGACGTATAAAAAAGTATAGATTAAAATAAGCATAAATATAATAATTTGTAAAAAATACAAAAGAAAGAGAGAAAATTTAAATGAAAAAAGCAAAATTAAATGCAAACGCTGTAGGGGCGACTAGTAGTCGCCCGCACTTCGAAGGAATGACTAAAAACAACCAAAAAGGTATAACCTTAATTGCCCTAATAATCACAATTATTGTAATGCTAGTATTAGTAGGAGTAACAATAAATGTAGCATTAAATGGGGGACTATTTGAAAAAGGAGAAAAAGCAGCATATCAAACAAATGCAAGTACAATAAAAGAAATGGTAGCATTAAAAAAAGCAGAAGTGTTAGCAGGGTACAATGGAAAATCACAAGACGATTATAAAATAACAATGAATGGACTAGAATTAACAGGAAATTTAAAAGAGTTTGAAACAAAACTAACAGTATCAAAAGATGGAACTTTATATTATATAAAAGATGAAGTAACAGAAAAAGAAATAAAATGGTTAGAAGAAATAGGAATAACAGAAAATAAAGAGCCAATAGTAGGTAAAACACCATTAAGACAAATAAAACATGGAGACGTATGGACAGATGTATCATTTGCATCTATGACATTAAGTAATACAGGAATAACACTACCAGCAACAGAATATGTTGAGGAAGATGAAACAGGTACATTAGAACAGCCTGTTGAAGTTGAAATTAATGATTATGGTTTTTTGATTAATGGTGATGATAGCTGGATTGTGATTTATGCAGATTGGATGGAGAATGACGGAAGCTATGGTATGTTCATAGAATCGGAAGATTTTGAATTTGCAATATTTTACTTTTTTAGCATTGGCACTAAAGGTAAAACTGAATGTCAAGAATCATTTCGGAATTGAACCTAAAACAGAAACCTTCTATTATGTAAATGAAGAAGGAATGACAGAGATGACAGAAGAAGAAGTGAAGAATATAAAACTATCTGGAACTATTGAAACTAGGTTTAATAAATCTGTAGACGGATACGCACAAGAATGCTATGGATATTTTGATATTCCATCCCAAATAGCATCTTGGTTTACAGGGGAAGTTGTTTACATAGATTAATAAATAATAATTTATATTAAAATATTTTTTACCAAAAAAAGTAATATAGAAATTAAAATTCTATGTTACTTTTTTTATAGTAAATATAATAACCAAATTCCACCAACAAAAATCACAAATATAATATTGTAAAACTAACAAAAAAATGATAGAATTCATTTGTATAAATAAAAGCAAAATTGAATAAATATGTAACAAAAAATCTTAAGGAGATTTATGGAAGATATATATAATAAATTAATTAAAAAGGTAGATAAAGATAGAGTTTATCTAAATGAACCTATGAGCAAACACACTACTTTTAAAATAGGAGGACCTGCTGATATATTTGTAAAAGTAGAAACTATAGATGAACTAAAATATGTTGTAAAAGGATGCAAAGATAATAATGTTCTTCTAACAATAATAGGAAATGGAAGTAATATTTTAGTTAAAGACCGGAGGAATTAGAGGAGTTGTTATAAAATTAGATTTTAAACAAATAGAATTTATAACAGATACTACATTAAGCTTAGGTGCGGGTGTTTTATTATCTAAAATATCAAATATAGCATGCAAAAAAGGTTTATCTGGATTAGAATTTGCATGCCGGGATTCCTGGTACAATTGCAGGAGCAATAAGAATGAATGCAGGTGCATATGGAAAAGAAATAAAAGATATACTTGTTTCTACTACTTATCTAGATAAAAATTTGGAATTACATACAATTACAAATAGTGAAAACGAGTTTAATTATAGAACTAGTAGGTTTTCAAAAAATAAGCAAGATATAATTGTTTCTGCTGTTTTAGAATTAATACCAGCAAATAAAGAAGAAATTAAACAAGTAATGGATTTAAATATGAATTCTAGAAAAGAAAAACAACCTATAAATTTTCCAAGTGCAGGAAGTACTTTTAAAAGAGGAGAAAATTATATTACTGCAAAGCTAATTGACCAATGCAAATTAAAGGGGTATAATATAGGGGATGCTTATGTATCAGAAAAACATGCAGGATTTATAGTAAACAAAGGAAATGCAACAGCATGTGATATCTTGAAATTAATAGAATATGTAAAAGAAAAAGTATATAAAGAGTTTAATAAAAAAATAGAGTTAGAAATTGAAGTTTTAGGAGAAGATTAAGGATGAAAAAATTTTTAAGTTGGTTTAAAAATAGTACAAAAATAAAAAGATGGATGTTCCTAATATTAATTGGAATTGTATTAACATGTTTTGGATTTTCAAAAATGTTAACATCTGAAAGACTAGAACTAATGGATTTGATTTTAATTGTTGCAACATTTGTTGTAGGATTTATATGCTTTGTTTTAGGGATAGTATATATTCAAAGAAGAAACTTAGAGTTGTTAATAGAAAAAAATGAAATTGATACAAATAATAAAGAAATAAAACAATTAGTATCAAATAGCATTTACGAAAAAGGTCCTAACATAGTTGTAATAGGTGGAGGAAACGGAATAAACAATATTTTAAAAGGACTAAAAAATTATACAAATAATTTAACAGCAATAGTTCCTGTATCTTCTTATGGAAGGCCTGCTACAATGTCTATTAAAGAGCTTAAATTACATCCAGTAGAAGATATAAAAAATAGTATAATATCTCTTTCGCCAAACACAGAAGAAATGAAAAGTTTAATAAATTATACATTTGATGAGGGGAAACTAAAAGATTTAAGTTTTGGTGATTTATATTTATACGTAATGCAAAAAGTATATGGAGATTTTACAAGCAGTGTTAAAAAAACAAGTAATATTTTATCTATGGTAGGAAAAGTGCTTCCAGTAACATTAGACGAAATGAGAATATGTGCAGAATTACAAGATGGAACAGTTATAGAAGAGAAAAGTAAAATAAAACAAATAGTATCAAACAAAGTAACAAAAATTAGTAGAGTATATCTTAATCCAACAAATTGTAGAACTGCACCAGGGGTATTAGAAGCAATAAAAAATGCTGATGCAATAGTTATAGGACCAGGAAGTCTATATACAAATGTAATACCAAATTTACTTATAAAAAATGTATCGAAAACAATAAGAGAGAGTAAAGCATTAAAAATATATGTATCAAATATTATGACAGAACCAGGGCAAACAGACGATTATGATGTATCTCATCACATTCAAAGTATATTAGAACATAGTGGAAAAGGAATAATAGATTTTTGTATAGCAGATGTTGGAGAGATTGTTCCAGAGTATGTAAGAAAATATAATTTAATGGGAGCAGATGTTGTAAACATAGACACTGCAAACATAAAAGGAAAAGGAATTCAATTAATAAAAGGAGAACTTGCTGGAATAGAAGAAGGATATATAAGACATGATCCAGAGAAAATAGCAAAATTAATAATAGAATTAATATGTACAGACTTAAGATTTAAAGATCAACAAACAAACGAACAATATGTATTATTAAATTCTAAATTAAAGGAAGAAAACAAAAAAGAAAAAGAAGAAAGTAGAAAAGCTAAAAAAATAAAAAGAAATAATGTAGGGGCGGAAGGGTTTGTCCGCAGGGACAAAAATAAAAAAGTAAAAAGAACAAGCAAATTTAGCAATAAATATAAAGATAGAATAGAATCTATAAAAGAGAGCGAAAAAACAAGACAAGAAAATATAAGAATACACGAAAAAGCAAGACAATTAATGGAAGAAGAAGAGAAAAAAGAAAAAGAAAAATTTTTGAAAGAAACATATAACAATAAAAAGAAAAAATAAATTGTAGGGGTGAACTGTGTTCTCCTGAAAAACACAAATATAACGGGCGAACACAGTTCACCCCTAAAAAAACATAAATTCATAAATTTTGGAGGAAAATACAAATGAAAATAAACACAAAAGATTTATCGTTAGCAGATGGAATAACAAAAGAATGGATTATTACAAATGGAATAGGAGGATATAGTTCATCTACAATATTTGGAATAAATACAAGAAAATATCATGGACTACTAGTAGCACCACTTACACCTCCTGCAAGAAGACATTTAATACTTTCTAAATTAGATGAAGCGATAGAAATAGATAATAAAAAATATAATTTATATTCTAATATATGTAATAACTATATAGCTGAAGGATTTAAATATCAAACAGAATTTGAAAAAGAATATATACCAATTTTTACATATCAAATTGAAAATATTACAATAAAGAAATTAATATGTATGGAATATGGAAAAAATACAGTTTGCATTCTATATAAAATAGATAACCAAGGTAATAATGCTAAATTAATATTATCACCAGTTATAAATTTTAGAGATTTTCATACTATGACTACGAATCATGAATTTTCTATAAAACAAAAGATAAACGATAAAAAAGTAAAAGTAGAAATAGATGGTAATTCTAATAATCCAATATATATGTATATTTCAGAGGGCAATTACATTGAACATTATAACGATACATTTAATAATATGCATTATATCGAAGAAGAAAAAAGAGGATTTTTCCCACAAGAAAATTTATGTGTTCCAGGAAGATACGAAATAGAAATAGAAGGGCAAAGTCAAAGAGAAATAGAATTTGTATGTTCGTTAGAAGAAAATATAGAAGAAATAAATGTAAAAAAAGTAATAAATAAAGAAATCATAAGAATAAATGAATTAATGTATAAAACAGGACTATTAGAAGAAAAACAGGATATTGAAAAAGTATCTAAACAAGAATTAGAAAAAAGAAAATTATTAAGAGATTTTTGTATTGCTTTAGACAATTTTGTTGTATACAGACCAAGTTTTGGACTTCACAGTATAATTGCAGGATATCCTTGGTTTTTAGATTGGGGAAGAGATGCATTAATTTCGTTTGAAGGTATATTACTGGCTACAAGAAGATTCGATATAGCTAAAGATATTTTTTTAACAGGAACAAGAGATATAAAATTTGGATTAGTTCCAAATGGATATTCTGGTTATGATAATAGGCCATTATATAATAGTGTAGATAGTTCACTACTATTGTTTGAGGCAGTATATAAATATTTACAATACACAGATGATTATAAATTTATTGAAAATAATATATATGATAAATTGGTAATAATAGTAGATAACTATAGTAAAAGAATTGATATAGATGATAATAATATATTTTTAGATGAAGATGGACTTATTTCATCAGGAACAGAAAACACACAAAATACTTGGATGGATGCAAAATATGGCAATCACTCATTTACTCCTAGAAATGGTAAAACAGTAGAAGTTAATGCTATGTGGTATAATGCTTTAAAAATTATGCAAGAATTAAGTAATAAATTTAAAAAAAGAAAAGAAGCAAAACTTTATCAAGAATTAGCAGAAAAATGTAAAAAAACATTTGAAGAAAAGTTTTATAATAAAAAGAAAAAATGCTTATATGATGTTTTAGGAGACAATAAAACTAGACCAAACCAACTATTTGCAATATCTTTAAGTTATCCTATAATAGAACCAAATGGAGAAATAGCAGAAGAAATATTTGAAACAGTAACTAAAAAATTACTTAATAAATATGGACTAAAAACACTTGCAAAAGGTGAAAAAGGGTATATTGATATATACGAAGGAGATGGATTTAAAAGAGATTCAAGTTATCATCAAGGAATAACATGGCCATGGCTACTTGGACTTTATTATAATGCACTAAATAACAAAATTAAAACTCAAAAAGATAAAACAAAAAGAAAAGAAATAGAACTAAAAAAAGAAGAATTTGTAGAAAATGTTAGAAAAACTTTTGTAAAAGAAATATATGAAAGAGGGGCAATAGGTAGCATATCAGAAATATACGATTCAAAAGCACCAAACCTTCCAAAAGGAACAATTGCTCAAGCTTGGAGTGTAGCAGAAATATTTAGAATAATAAAAGAGGATTTACAAAATTAATTGTAGGGGTGAGGTTTCATCCTTGTTCGAAAATGAGGTATATCAGATGAGAATATTAGGAATTGATCCAGGATTTGCAATAACAGGATACAGCATAATAGATTATCAAGGTAATAAATTTAAATTAATAGATTCGCGGAGCAGTTACAACAAAAGCAGGGACTTCATTTCCATTAAGACTTACAAAAATATATGATGATTTAACAGCAATTATTAATGAATATAAACCAGATGCAATATCTGTAGAAGAACTATTTTTTAATAACAATGCAAAAACTGCAATAAATGTTGCACAAGCAAGGGGAGTAGTTTTAATAGTGGGATGTAAAAATAATATACCTACATTTGAATATACACCACTTCAAATAAAACAAGCAGTTGCAGGTTATGGAAGAGCAGATAAAATTCAGGTACAAAAGATGGTAAAAACAATACTAAATGTAGAAAAACTTCCAAAATTAGATGATACAACAGATAGTATGGCAGCAGCAATTTGCCATGCACATAGTGCAAGATTTTCTGAAAAATTATAAAAAAATACATAAAAGGAGTGTTAAAAATGATAGAAATATCGACATCAATATTAACAGTAGAAAAAGAAGAAGCAACCAAAACATTTTACGATTTAGAAGTAGCAGGAACAGATTATTATCACATAGATGTAATGGATGGAAAATTTGTAGAAAAAGATACAAGAGAGATAATGTACGAATATGCAAGTACAATAAAACATATATCAAATATACCACTAGATGTACATTTTATGGTAGAAAATATAAAGGAAAATATTGATAAATATATACCACTTTCACCAAGTTTTATAACATTCCACTATGAAGCGTGTAAAAATGATGACGAAGTAATAGAAATTATAAATTATATAAAAGAAAACAACATAAAACCAGCAATATCAATAAAACCGGGAACAGATTTAGAATCTATTAAAAAATTTCTACCAATGTTACATATGGTATTAATAATGACAGTAGAACCAGGAAAAGGAGGACAAAAACTAATACCAGAAACTGTAGAAAAAACAAAACAGCTAAAAAAATATTTAGAAGAGAACAATTTAGAAACATATATAGAAGTAGATGGAGGAGTAAACAAAGATACAATTAACATGGTAAAGGAAGCTGGAATTGACATAGCAGTTGCAGGAAGTGCAATAATAAATGCAGAGGACTTTAAAAAAGTAATAAATGAGTTGAAATTTATGTAAATGTATGGTATAATAAAAGTTAAATACTCGTCCTAGACGAGAGATTATGGAGGTTTTAACATGACACGGAAGCTATTCAAAGTTTTAAAACGAAGACTATCGAAAGCTATTGAACAAGGAAGTTTATTGTTGATTTTAAGTATTATTGCTTTCCTTATGGTAGGAATTCTTCCATACGCAATCGGGTACTTTTTAATTAGCAACATTCCTATGTTTGAAGAGGTTTCCCGAGATGAATGCGGTGAGTGGTGCATTATAATTGCAGTAGTAATTATATGCATTATTGTGTTGATTAAAGGAGCGGTTAACTTCGGAAAAGAAATTATTGATGAAGCAAAAAGTGAAGAATAACCTTGAAAAAGGCAGGACAATAGTCCTGCCATATTTTTTATTATTTTATATTTTATTTAATACATTTTACAATTAAACCTAATCCCATAATTAGAACTAATAAAGATACAATAAATCCAACATATGGGATTAAATTAATTAATGATAAAGCAATAGTTGTAATTGCAATAGTTATATATATATTAATTGATTTAATTTTATTATTAATTATTTTAGAAATTACTATAATAGTTAGTGGTTTAGCTATAATTAATAATAAAGCATAGACAATTGCTATAAGTAATCCTAGTAGGCTTCCTATTTGAGTTACAATTAGTATTAATGATAAAATAGGAAGTATTATAAAAAACAATATACCAACACCTAAAACTTTTAATATACTATAAGAATTTGTGCTAGATGATTTTTTTGTAAATTTAGGTGCAAATTTATTTAAGATTAAATAAACAATGGTTACATAAATTAAAGATGTAATTAGTTCAAGTAAATAAATTCCTATATGTGATAATATATTATTAGAATATTTGCTGTAAGTTGTATTACCTACAACTATTTTATCTTCAATTTGTAGCTCGCTTAAAGAAGCGTAATTTAAATTACCAAGTATAGAACAAGTTATATTTTTATTATTATCATT
>JAZSCD010000144.1:0-12382 GCA_045602745.1 Clostridia bacterium
AATGGAACTGAATCTAATTTTCCATTTTTTAATGTTACTAATGTGTTGAACTTACCTTCTAATGCAAGTTCCATTGCTTTTGTTCCATATTTTGTAGATAAAACTCTATCAAATGCTGTAGGAGTTCCACCTCTTTGAACATATCCTAAAGTTGTATTTCTTGCAACCATTCCTGTTAATTCTTCTAAATCTCTTGCAAGTTTTTCTCCTATTCCTCCAAGTCGTATATTGTCTAGCCCTCTTCCATCATTTAATGTTTTCTTAATTACCATTTCTCCATCTTTTGGTTTTGCACCTTCTGATACTACTATTATACTAAATTTCTTTCCTTCTTCTTTTCTTTTATTTATTTTTTCTACTATTTTTTTTATATCATATGGTATCTCTGGAATTATTGCAGCATCAGCTCCACCTGCTATTGCAGATTCTAATGCTATCCATCCTGCATATCTTCCCATAACTTCTAATGTCATTATTCTATGATGTGATTCTGCTGTTGAATGTAATCTATCTAATGCTTCTGTTGCAACAGATACTGCTGTGTTGTATCCAAAAGTTATTTCTGAATGCGCAACATCATTATCTATTGTTTTTGGTACACCTATTATATTTAATCCTCTTAAAGAAAAATCTCTTGCAGATTTTTGTGTTCCATCTCCACCTAATGTAAATATACAATCAAACCCTGCTTGTTTTGCATTTTCTACTGCTTGATAAGAAACATCTTTATATACAATTTCTCCATTTTCTTCTACTGGATAATTAAATAAGTTTGTACTATTTGATGCTCCTATTATTGTTCCTCCTCTATGAAGTAATCCTGAAGCACTTCCATTTGAGTCTAATCTCATATAATTATTTTCCATTAATCCTTTATATCCTTCTATATATCCATAGCATTCTACTCCGTGAGTTTCAGCTGTTTTAACAATTGCACGAATTACTGCATTTAAACCTGGACAATCTCCTCCATTTGTAATAATCGCAACTTTTTTAACCATATTAAATATCTCCTTCTATTATTTTTGCGGGCGACTACTAGTAGCCCCTACATTCTTCTTATATTATATCAATAAATTCCATTTTTACAAGGTATTTGTAAATAATTTTATAGATATACAAAAGTTACTTTAGTATTCTTTTATTTTCACTAGTTTGAATTTCTAATCCTATAAGAAACTTTTATCATTAAATACCAATTATAATAGGTAAAATATTATAAAAAACTAGGAGGTTAGACTTAAAGCTAACCTCCTAGTTTCTTAAGGTAGAAAGAAAACCGCCCTGCACGACAGTATTGTTGCAAATAGTATGCTTATAATCCCTGTCGGTACATAACTTTTTTTTGTGCAAATAGTATAAGTGACTACTATTACTATAGCCATACCAATAAGCACACAAAAAATTGCTAAGAGTACGCTTTCTACGAGAAAACCTAGTGACAAAATGTTTAACAGCGCTGTCACCGATGCCCCTACCTTAATGATAGTTTCTTTTTCCTTAACCTGAACAAAAAGCAGCCCTGAAAGGAAAAAAATTGTAATGCCGATTTGTAAAATCGGTGATAAATTCGAGAAACTCATGAAAGTTCTCCTTTTTTCAGCATGGTCGTTAGGGTGCTGAGCCCTTGCGGGTAGATTAGGTCGGATATTGTTACCCTTGCCACCTCCCGGCTTTTTTTAAAATTCTGACACTTTAATTGTACCATGTTATGTAATCTTTTGTCAAACCTACTGTAGCTTTATGTATAAAAGAAGTACCTTGGAAAACCTAGGCACTTCTTTCAAAATCAAGCAATCATAACTCCAAAATATAACACTAGCATATTAGCTGTAATGCTTACTAATGGATACATTGTTTCAAATTTTTCTTCATATTCATGATATATTGCATAAAAAACTACACAAACCACCATTGATATAATAAATAGTACACACGCCATCCATTTTTTTATATCTGTACAGTTTGTTTGGCAAACAATTAATATGATTGATACTACTATGGCAGAAATGATGCTAACAGCAGCAAATTAGCACTATGTAATATTCTCATTTACTTACATTTTTATTTATTACTTATATGTATAATATCCGCTCCTACATTAAGTTCTCTTGATACTATGTTTTGTATTTGAGAAACTTCTTCTTGTTTTAATTCTGCAGTTTTTACTATAATACTAACACTTCCTTCATTTGCAAAAATTACTACATCTTCAAATCCTTTTGCAATTATTAAATTTTCTGCAATCATTATAGCATTTTTTGTATTATTTATATTATTAATTTTAGATAATGCATCTGCTTTTGCTTCAGCTGTTGCATTTGTATTATTATACATTTCTTGGTATGTTTCTAAACTTTCAGAATACATAGTATTTCTTTCTAATTTAGCAGTAGTAAAATAATAATCCTCTGTACTAGTTTGAACAGTTTCCGCTTCATTAATTATATTACTTACCGCTTCTTCTGTCTTTTCTTGCACATTTGTTTCTTGAGTTACATCTCCTTCTATTTTATTTTCTACTGCTGTATTTACATTAGTTTCTTCTATTACATTTTCTTCATGTGGTATTGTACTAACAAGCTCTGCATCTCCAATTGCAGTATCACTTCTATCAGCTATTGTACTTGTCATTATATTTTCTTGATTAGCAGTAAAATTTAAATATCCTGCTGTTATTAACATTAATGAAATTATCAAAACTATTAATTGATTTCTTTTTAAAATTTTCATAAATCGCTCCTTTTTTGTTAGTAAATTATTGTTTTTATTAAATATAAACTGTAGAGAACATGTAGGGGCGACTAGTAGTCGTCCGCTCTTCGAAGAAACTGCTAAAAAAGATTTATCTTTAAATATTTTTTCTTATAGATATCTTTTTGATTAAATTCTCCATTTTTATTAAATATTAAAATGTTTTTATATTTAGTAATTTCTCTGAAGACCGGACGACTACTAGTCGCCCCTACATGTTCTCTACAGTTTCTAATTTATCTACTGAATATTTAAAATTTTGATATTTAACAATTTTCATTTGTTTTAAACACTCATCTCAAATACTTGAATCCTATAGGAAGATAGACCTGTTGCTGCCGAAACTGCCTGAATAATATTTGTTTTTGTATTTACATTGCCTGCACCTTCTGCAGTAATTATTGCACCCTCCATTTTTGGCATAATAACCTTTTGAGTTATAGGGATTTTTTCTCCATTCTTTTCCTCATAAATAATCTCTTTATTAGTATCTGTTGATTCAATTTTTCTTATTCCTCCATTTGTATCTGTTTCCTCTGTATTACTGGAAGTATATGTTTCATTATACATAGCTACAATTTCGCTAGTTTCCGAATATGTAATTAATACTTGTACTTTTCCAACTCCTGCAATTTTTGATAGTATGTCCTCTAACTCTTCTTCTAAATTATATTCTTCTAATTCTTTATTATTACTACTATCTAAACTATCTGCTAATTGCTTATATGTTGAATTGGTATCTTTACTTTTTGTTTCATCTTTATCATTTCCCCAAATAGTATTTATTGCAATTACTGTTATTATTAAAAGTACTAAAAAAACTACTAAATTTTCAATATTTTTCTTATTATTTCCATCTGTCTTTTTTATAATTATACTCTTAATATTTTTAAGTTTATCTTTAAACATGTATAAGCCTCCTTATTATTCGTTTATATGAATTCTTTCCATTTCAACTGAATATGTATTATATAAATATTGTTTTAGATTATTAATTTCATTTTCGAAAATTTGATTGTTTTCTTCTTTTTTCTGAACTTTATTCGAGTTTGAAATATTAATATCTATTTTTTCTATTTTATTTACTTCATTGTTCTCTTCTTTATTATTTAATTTTGTAACTTTCAAAACTATAGTATTAATTTGACCATATCTTTCTTTATTTGCTGTTTCTATGTATAGATTTACTTCTTCCACCTTATATCCTTTTTCTTTTATTATTTGTTTAATATTTTCTTTTAAGTTATTTCTATATGTATCTTCTATATATGAATTGGTTTCTAGTGCAATTACATTTTCACTATATTTTTCCATTTCTTTAGTAGTATTATTCATTATGGAATTTAATTTTATACTTTTATTTGATACTGCATTTATTAAAGGATGTACTATAGTAAATAATATATAAACACCAATAACTGTTTTTACAAATTTCTTATTATTTCCTTCTGGAAGAATTATTTCTATTATCGTTGCAATAATTACACCAAGTATTATCCCTTGCGCCCAAGAATTTATAAATTTTACCATTTTTCACCTACCTATACATCATTCCACTATTTGATATTTTAATACACATTGCTAGTCCTATAATTAGTAATACTGCTGCAAAAAACATTATTCCTAAAAGTACTTTAAAAGTTCCTCCCATTTGTTCTAATAACCCTACTATTTTTTTATCAGCCAAAGGTTCACACACAGCAGATGCAAAATGATATGTAATTGTAAGTATAGATAATTTTATTATTGGTATAGCACATATACCAATTACAACAAACATTCCTACAATTCCTATTGAATTTTTAAGAAGAGATGTGGAACCAAGGACCATATCAACAGAATCTCCTAAAGCTTTTCCCACTACCGGTACAAATGTTGAGGTTGCAGCTTTTATTCCTTTAACAGTTAAGCCATCAACATTACTAGTAATTGTTCCTTCTAATGATAAAATACTTACAAAAACTGTTATTACTAATCCTAAAAACCATGTTATTCCAGATTTCAAAAATTTAGACAATTTCCCTATTTGTACTCTTTCTGATAAATTAGATATTATGCTTATAGCTGTTGCAATAAGTGTTATAGGCAATATAAATAATATAATTGTATTACCTATAAACACTATTGCAAAAATTATTAGGGGCTGAATTAAAGAAACTGAAGCGATATTTCCGAGAAGCTGACATTAATGCAAGAAGTATTGGAACTAAACAATTTACAAATCCAACTAAATTCGAAATTGCTTCTTTTATCATATTTATAATGCTTGAAAAATTAGACATAATTAATGTAACAATAAGTATGTATTCTATATAATATGCTATTTGTCCAACACCATCGTTATTTAAATTATCGCTAAAACTTTTTAATATGCTATGTATTATTACTATTATCAAAATGCTTCCCAATAAAGAAATTGCATTAATTAATTCATCTCCAAACAAAGATAATATACTGCTTAACATTCCTTTATTATCTATTTCTCCGTTAATTGCTGAATTTAAAAATTCGTTTAAATTAATATCTGGAAAAACATCTTGTGTATAGTTTTCTCCTTCTTTTATAAAGGAAGATATATTTAATACTTCCATTTGTGATGAAATAATTTCCTGTGTTGCATAAGAATTTGGAAATGTAAAAATATTTATTAAAATAAATAAAATTATTATTTTTTTAATCATTTGTAATTCTCCATGAAAATTGTAATTTGCAAAGCAGAATCAATTTCAAACATTGTAGGGGCAGGCCTTGTGTCTGCCCACATTTTTTTGTCTTTTGGGCGGACACAAGCCCCGCCCCTACAGATTTTAAATATTTTAACCTCTAGAATCGTTACGGCATTATGCTAATAATCAATTCTAACAATGCAGTTATTACTGGAATAGAAATACTTATAATTATTATTTTTCCACCAAGGTCAATTTTACTTGCAATTGCTTTTTCTCCAGAATCTTTGCAAATGCTTACTGCAAATTCTGTAAGTATTGCTATTCCGGTTATTTTAAGTAATATCTTTAAAAACTGACTTCCTGCGCCTACTTTACTAGTTAAATTAGCTAATACTGTAATAATAGCAGATAGTTTACTCATAGACATAAGCAATATAATAATTCCTGAAATAATAGAAACATATACTGCAAATTCTGACTTATATTGTTTTAATATAATAATTATTATAAGAGCAGTTATTCCTACTCCTATTATTTTTATAATTTCCACATTTATCAGTAACCTTTCACAATTTATTTTCAAAAAAGACTAAAAAGAGTCCGTCTGAAAAAGGAAAATTTTTTAATCCAAAAATTTATAATCCAAATATTGTTCTTACTGTATTAAACAATGTACTTATTTCTTTTATTACAATTGTTAATACTATTACCAGCCCTGCAAGTGTTGTCATCATTGCTTGGTCTTCTCTTCCAGCTCTTACTAATACTTGATGAAGTACTGCAACTAATATTCCAATTGCAGCTATTTTAAATAATAAATCTATCTCCATAATTTTCTCCCTTACATTAATATAATAACTATAGTCATTCCTAGTATTACACCTAATGTTCTATACATTTTTTCATTTTTTTCTTTTTCCTTCTCAGCTTTTTTTATTTGCTCTTCTAAAAAATCTGATGTCATTTCTATTTGATTAAGTTGTCCTTCTAAATCTGTCCTTCCTAACAATTTACTTAAATTGTTTAAAACATTTCTATCCTCTTCGTTTATACTTAAATCTTCCATTTTTAAAGCTATACCCCATGCTTCTCCTGCAGCTAGTATATCCATTTTATTTGCAGCTTGCATAAATACATTTGATATATTTGAATTTAAATTTTCTGATATTTGCATAAATATTTCTGGGATTGGTTCATATGTATATCTTATTTTTGTTTTAAATATGTTTAATGCATTTTTAAATTCTTTTAATTCATTAACTCTATTTATGTATTTTTTTGATATTAATATTCCAATTAAAGAACATGATAAAAATATAAATGTATAAATTGTAATTTTAATTCCTAACATAAACTCACTCCATAATACTATATTCTGATGTTTTTTTATTTAAAGCATAAACCATCTCAATTTGTGCTTTTTCATGTTTATCTTTAAGAAAAACAATTCTTTCAAAAGAATTTAATTTTAATAATTCTTTTAAGGTAGGATTTATAGATATTTCTTCTAAACTACTACCATGTGCTGTAAATATTCCTTTTACTCCTGAACATATAGCATAATTTATAGCTTCTATATCATCCTCGTTCCCTATCTCGTCTGCTGATATAACTTTAGGAGCCATTGACCTTATAAGCATTTTCATTCCAATTGCCTTTGGGATATTATCTAATACGTCTGTTCTTATTCCTACATCATTTTGAGGAACTCCTTTATACATTGCAGCGATTTCCCCTCTCTCATCAACTAATCCGACTGTTAACCCCTTAAAGTTTATTTTTTCTATGCCTGTGCTTATTTTTCTAATTAAATCTCTAAGCATTGTTGTTTTACCGTACTCCTGGTGGAGACACTATTAATGTTGTATATATGTTATTATTATTCAAATCCAAAACATATTTTAGTAACTTATTGCTAGCATCTTTAACTTCTTTTGCAATTCTAAAATTTAAACTAGATATGTAATTAATATTTGTTACTTTATTGTTTTCAATAATAGTGCTCCCTGTTATTCCTATCCTGTGTCCCCCTCTAACAGTTATAAATCCTTCGCAAATTTGATTTTGATATGTATAAATAGAATTATCACATACATATTGAATAGTTTTAAGTATAGATTCTTGTGATATATTTTTGTTCAATATTTTTTCATATCTATTAAATTTTAATTGTATTGGCTTGTCCACTCTTAATCGAATTTCTTCTATTGTTTTATTTTTTTCTTCTGAATCTTCTTTAAAATATTCATTTATTATTTTAGAAATTTCTTCTGGAAAATATTTAGTAATACTTAGATTTAGCATATATACCTCTTTTGTTAAATTGTCCTTTAAATATATATATGCATGATTAAAAATTTTAGAACTAATTTTTTATTATTCATATTGACGGGCGGGTACGGAACCTAAGCCCCTACAGGATTTGCATATTATTTTAATATTGTTTAACGGGTCGCTGTATGCAGCGACCCCTACAACGTTTGCAATAATTTATTGCATTATTTTAGGCAGGGATATAATCCCTGCCTCTATAGCAAATTATTTTATTTATTACAATGTTCTCTGTCACCTTTGGCAAAATATTTATCTTTCTTCTCTAATTTTGGGGGATATTTTATCTAAAAATTTATCTAGTCTTTTTAGTCTTCTTTGAAATTTTTCAGAATTAAATTTTTCAAAACTTATAATTGCAGTACCTACATCCTTATCTGTTCCATAATTTTTAACTGCATTTTTAGCTTCTTTATTATTTTTTACAAAATCAGTATCTTTCAATTCTTCCGCTGTGTATGTAGCTGTTTTTAATCCCATAAGCTTAAATATTTTAAATATAGGTGTTTCTATTTTTACCTTATCCCTAATATTTCTTAAAGATTCAGGATAAAAAGTTGGAGCATAAAAAATTGGTGACATCATATACATTGATGTACATTTTTTTAAGTTCTGGTCTCCCATGTTTCTTTGGTTGTTAATTTTACTTGCTGCATCTATTAAGCTTTGTGCTATTACTGCACCTGCCTTTACTATTCCTAGTTTTTTAAACATACTATGAAAATCTCCTGGTAAATGAAAATGTACACAATCTCCATTTATTCCATATTCGAAAAAATCATTTATCTTTTTAAAAGGCTCATTTCTTCTGTTTTGCTTTTCTTTTTCCATTTCAATATATTGTTTAATAGCTTCTATTTCTTCGCCTTTCTCCTTATTAAATACTATACGTATCTTGTTAACCATAGCTTCTATTTGTTTGTCAGACTTCGTATCAATTATGCCAAGCAAATTGTTAACTATAGCTTCATTTTCTGAATTTCTAATTGAAAATATTATTTGCTTTGCTTCTTTTTTATTCATTTTATCACCAACATTATTATACCATTTTTATATAATTTTTTCAATTATTTACATTTAATCTAATTTCTACATGTTCTCCATCTTTTAAATTATATTTTTTTCTAAAATTAACATCCGAAACTATTTCTATAATGTCTTGGTTATAATCTCCTTCTTCTTTTATATTTTTTTCTGATCTTACTATGTATGCAACTTCTCCAAGTAGTTCGCACTTTTGTATTTGTACGTTAAATGTTCCTCCATATTCTTCTGGCTTTATTAAATAATCTATCTCCAAATTATATTTACAATTCATCTTTACATTTAATGTTCCTGGATATAAATGTACATTTGTTCTTTTATAAAATGCCTCATTCATCATGTTAATAAATTTTTTTGCTTTCCCTAATCCCTTTACTACCTTACCTTCTAAAATCATATATTTCCCTTTCATTTTTTAATAATTCTATATTACAATTTTTATTTATTTTTGTCAATTTTTCTAAACAATATTGATTTTACTTATAAAATATTTTACAATAAACTTATAATTTATTTATGGAGGTTAGTATGAAAAATTTAACAATAATATGGAAAGATAGAAAAAGACCAATTTTCGGATTACCTTTATCTTTTACAAAATATACCTTAACAGAAGAAAAATTATTAATTTCAACAGGTATTTTTTCTACAAAGGAAGAGGAAATTAAATTATATAGAATAATGGATTTAACTTTAAAACGTTCATTATGGCAAAGAATTTTCGGAGTAGGAACAATACACTGTTGTTCAGGAGATAAAACAACTCCAGAATTTGATATTAAAGATATTAAAAAATCTGATATAATAAAAGAGCTCTTGTCTAAAAATGTAGAAATTCAAAGAGATAAAAAAAGAATAGCTGGAAGAGAATTTTTAGTAGATTCAGAAGATGATATTAATGCTTTATAATTTTAAAGCCTATAAATAAAGTGGACATTCACTTCATTTATAGGCTTTTATTCTCCATTATGTTCCAAAATCTTTTCTGAATTCTTATCTTTATAACCTGATATATTTCCTCCATGTGCATAAGATGTTGTTGATATTAATATAAAACTTACTATATACTTTTCAATTTATATCCCCCATTTTTACAATTATTATTAATTATACTTCTTGCATTAATAATAATCAAGAAAATTATGAAGCATATTTATAGTATATAATTATATAAGTTTTTTAAATTTTCTTTTACTTTTTTATCTTCTTCTTTGTCTTCAACTAAATTCTCTGTTGCCTGTTTTATTATTTTTCCGTTTTTAGTAATTAGATTATCTCCTTCTTTTAAGTTATTTATTGTTGCACTATTTGTTTTATAAGAATATATATCTTCCAATCCTTCTACCTGAAAATCTTCTAATTCTCTAGTATCTGTATATAATCCTACATATGTTTCTACCTTATCTTCTTTACATTCTATTATAAATTCATTATTACTAATTTTTTCTTTTACTACAAACTCTGTTCCTTCTTTTAAATTTTTTCTCTATTTAATTTTTCATTTTTTATTTGTTCAATTCTATTTTTAATTTTTTCTTCTATATTGCCATTTTCTATTTTTACACTTTTTTCAAAGCCTTCAAACTTACCATCTTAGCAATTATAAGCTCTCCATTCTTATAGTTTAAAACTGTTCTACTACTAATTGCTTTTGGTAAGAGCAAATTAGGTATTTTTATTATATTCTCGCCTTCATCTTTAAATGATAATATAGTGTAGTCTTTTCCCTTTACCTTTGAAAACACTTCATATTCTATTGTTTCATCATTTTTTAATATTCTTGAAAATTGTTTTTGTAAACTATCTTTTAATTCACGTGTCTGTAGTTTTTCTTGTAATATTTCCATAAAATCTTCAACAGAATTTGATAATAGTTTTTTACCCTTGTGTACAACATTATTTAATAATTGTTCTATTTCCATAAGTTTTTTCCTTTCGATATTTAATTCTTATTCTTGGATTTTAATTAAGATTAAAATATATTTAGATTAAAAATAATTGAATTTAATTTCTTGTTTTAATTATACAAAATTTTCCAATAATGTCAAGAGATATTTTAATAATATAAATTGCAAAAGTCCTATAACTTGGGACTTTTGCTTTATCTAAATTTATTTTTACGTTTATATATTAGAATAATTCTTCTATCTTCTTCCCAAATTAGCAACTTTCTATCTTTCATCTAATAAATTCATCGTTTCTTCTAAATCCACTCCATAATACTCTGCTATTTGTTGTATTTGTTCCATAGTAGCTTTTCTTGTTATTATTAAATTTAGTATAGCTTTTGCTAATTGTTGATTTGATTTTAAAAATCTTTTATGTCTTTGTTCAGCTCTTTGTCTAGTTAAAGTTGTACCATTTTCTGTAAGTTTTTCTGCAATTTTTTTATATGATAAACCTTGTTCTCTTAAATCATATATTTCTTTATCTAACTGTTCACTCTCAGCAGTTATTTTCCTAAAATCTAAATTTTTTCCTCGTCTTAAACTATATATTTCTTTACATCTCTTATAAACTGTTGATATAGATATTTGTATTCCTTGTTTTTCTAATTCTTCTACTATTCTTTCATATGTTAAACCTTGTTCTTTTAAATTATATATTTCTTCATTTATTTCTTGTTTATATGGACTTATCTGTGATGCTCTCTTTGGCTTTGGTTCTTTTTTACCTTTTAATTTATATATTTCCTTACATCTTGTTCTAACAGTACCTCCAGACATTTTTTTCCCTTGTTTTTTTAATTGTTGTGCTATAAGTAAATAACTTAAACCTTGTTCTCTTAAATTATATATTTCTTCATTTATTTCTTGTTTATATGGACTTATCTGTGATGCTCTCTTTGGCTTTGGTTCTGCTATATCTACACAACTTTTCCCTTTTTCTTTTAACTGGTATCTATCTTCTTCTAAGTTAGAAATAGGTTTCATTTCTTTTTTATTTCGTGTAATATCTCCATATATATTTCTATATTCTTCTAATATACCAATTACCTCTTCATATAACAAATTATACTTTTTAGCAATCTTTTTTATCGTCCTTCTTGTATTCATATATTCATTTAATATTTCTCTTTTTATATCTTCTGATATATTTTTATTCATAATCCCTCCTTATAAACATCCTAATATTTTACATTTTATCTTTCATCTAATGAATTCATCGTTTCTTCTAAATCCACTCCATAATACTCTGCTATTTGTTGTATTTGTTCCATACTAGCTTTTCTTGTTACCATTAAATTTAGTATAGCTTTTGCTAATTGTTGATTTGATTTTAAAAATCTTTTATGTCTTTGTTCAGCTCTTTGTCTAGTCAAAGTTGTTCCATTTTCAGTAAGTTTTTTTGCAACCTTTTTATATGATAAACCTTTTTTTCTTAAATTATATATTTCTTTATCTAACTGTTCACTCTCAGCAGTTATTTTTCTCTTTTTGTTCCAATTTTCTTCATGTTTCAAATTATATATTTCTTTACATCGCTGATAAACCGCTGATATAGATATTTTTATTCCTTGTTTTTCTAATTCTTCTACTATTTCTTCATATGTTAAACCTTGTTCTCTTAAATTATATATTAGC
>JAZSCD010000145.1:0-9603 GCA_045602745.1 Clostridia bacterium
AGTAGCAACTTGTTGAGAGTTTTTGGGACTGTCCTGAAATTCACGAAAATAGTATCAACATAGAGTTTGTAAAGATTGACGATTCAGGACAGTCCCCTTGTATCCCTTTGGGACAAAAGAGGGACAGTCCCTAGAATCGTCTTACAAATTACAATTTATCTAATTAAGAATTATAAATAATAATTTGTACATAATAATAATAAAGGATCGAAATGTATGGAAAATAACAAATTGGATGAATTTCTAATAACTAATAGAAAATCACATTTTTTACAATCACCGGAGTGGGCAAAAGTAAAATCTGATTGGAAAAATGAAATGATTGTTATAGAAGAAAATAGTGAAATTAAAGGTACAATGAGTATTTTACTAAGAAAGGTACCCGTTTTTAATAGATATATAATGTATGCTCCAAGAGGGTTTGTATGTGATGAGCATGATAAAGAAACATTAAAAAGGCTAACTGAAAAAGCAAAAGAAATTGCAAAAAAATATAAAGTGTTTATTTTTAGACTTGATCCAGATATTTCAAATGCAGATAAAGAGTTTAAGAAAATTGCTGAAGAAGTTGGATATAAATTCAAGAAAAAAATAAAAGACATCAATCAAGTTATTCAACCTAAATATGTATTCAGATTAGATTTATCAAATAAAACAGAAGAAGAATTACTTGCATCTTTTAATCAAAAGACTAGATACAACATAAGATTAGCAATAAAAAAAGGTGTACAAGTAAGAACAGGAACAAAAGAAGATTTGCAAACTTTTTATAATATTATGAAAGAAACTGGAACTAGAGATAATTTCTTTATAAGACCTCTTGCATATTTTGAGAAACTTTATGACTGCATGGGACCAAATAAACATGTAAAATTAATAATTGCAGAGCATGAAGGAAATCCAATTGCTGCAGTTATGCCAATAATGTATGGAAATAAAGTATGGTATTTGTATGGAGGAAGTTCAAATAAATATAGAAATCTAATGCCAAATTATTTATTACAATTTGAAATGATGAAATGGGGATTAGATAATAAATGTGACATTTATGATTTTAGAGGAGTATCCGGATTTAAAAATGAGAATGACCCTCAATATGGGGTATATAAATTTAAAAAAGGATTTAATCCAGAATTTATAGAATTTGTTAATGAACTTTATATAGTATTTAATCCAGTGATGAACTTTATATTTAATGTAAGTGAAAAATGTTATAAAAGATTTAACAGTATAAAAATGAAATTAAGGTAAAAAGGAAAAGCAAAACAAAACCTTGAAATTAACATAATTTTATAATATAATATGAGAGTGCTAAGATAATTTAAATAAAATATGCGCTCTTATTTTTGCACTAAACAGAGATTTATATTTAGGTCAGATTAATATAATCTCAAAGGTCAGCTATTTTGTAAAAAAATTTTTAAAGAGGTGAATTATTGTGAAATACTTAATGGATTTCGGAGGGCTTTCATTTGAAACTTTAACAAGAATTGCTAAAGAATCAACTGATACTGGTCTTTTGGATGAAATGGTAAAAGAAGAGTTGCGGAAATATGAAACTGCAATAGGGAAAGAAGAGATTGATAAGATTGTTACAGTTTTGTGTGGGATATGTGAAAATCGCTCTACTAACAAAAAAACTTTAGATGATCTTTCAAATTTTCCACATTCAAAAGTAAGATGTTCTGTTGCAAGAAATACGCTAATTTTGAAAAAAACCATCAAGAAATTAGCTAAAGATTCTAATAGAAATGTAAGAATGTGCGTTGCTATGCGTATATATGAAGAAAGTCATCAAGATATATTGCAACAAATTGTTGAAGAAAATTATGATGATGCTGATATGATTCTTCGTATGGTGCAGTGGTCAGATCCAGGACAAGAGATTTTGGAACAACTCATACATTATAAAAGAGATACTGGGAATAGTACTGCGAGTTGTGCAAGAGACTATATTGCACAAAAACTTACTAATCCAGAAAAATTAGATGAAATGTATGATGATCCTGATTGGGGGGTTAAGAGTAGAGTTATTCAGAATTCTAATACTTACAAAAAAACCATTATTAAGATGAAAGAAAATTTAAAAGAAGATGAGGATCATTATAGCCATTTGAGAAGTCACATTCAGGAAAAACTCCAAGAAAGTTAATCACAAGATAAAGGAAGGTATTTGCCTTCCTTTTATCTATTTAACAAATAAGAGTATAAAATCAATAAAGAAATAGGCATAGATTGAATTTTATCAGAAACTGAAGTATAATACCTATTAATAAATTAAGATTTTTAGGAGGAATTTAAATTATGGAGCAATATATATATCTTGGACTAGGAATTGTGTTAGGAATAGCAATTTCAATATACTTTTTTGCAAATAGAGAAGAAAAGATTGAAACAAAAATTAAATCTAATCAAAAAACATATTCTACTGAAAAATTAGATATTACAATGCAAGAAGTTGTTGAAAAGATAGATAATACAATAAAAAGAAAGAAAAGAGATTTAACAGAAGACGAGAAGAATGAAATAATTATGGAATGTTATAAAGAAAATTATGATTAAATTATAAAAAATAAAACCTGCGAATGCAGGTTTTATTGGTGATCCGGAGACGACTCGAACGTCCGACCCACGGCTTAGAAGGCCGTTGCTCTATCCAGCTGAGCTACCGGACCATGTTCCTTAGAACGAATAATATAATAACATATTTTTTTGTGTTAGTCAACAAAAAATGGAAAAATAATTTTTATAAAATCTAATAATCCAACAAGTCCAAAAATCAAAAACAAAATTCCAGAAAATTTTTGCATAACATTTTCAGAAAATTTCTTACTTAAAACTTTTCCGAATATAATTGCAATTAAATCACTTAATACCATTGCTGCAACTGCTCCTAAAATTAGAAGTATTTTATAATAAGGATATTGTATTCCGAAGACCAATAGATGCAAGAAAAGTTTTGTCTCCTAATTCTCCAATAGCAATACTAGAGGCTATAAATAATATATAATTAAAATTAGTTCTTAAGGTTTTATTTTTTTCTTTTTTTAAGCTGTTTTTTTTATTAGGTCTTAAAGTTATTATTCCAAAAATAATAAAAGATAAATATGTAATTAGTTTTAATAAATACTGAAAACTTAAGTTTTCTATATTTCCTAAAAAACTCCCAAAAACAATTGCTGCTCCATGGCTAAGTAACGAACCAAGTGCTACTCCTATTAATATTGTATGAGCCTTTAATTTAGAAGCAAAAGATAGAGTAAGTATCTGAGTTTTATCACCAAGTTCAGATACAAATACAAGAGTAAAAGCAATTATAAAAGGATATATGTTTAGCATAATTATCACCTATAAAAATATATTCTAATTAATTATTAATATTCAAATAAATGTAACATACTATTATTAATAGAAAGGTAGGTAAATAAATTTGAAAAATATTTGCAAAGTTACATTTGTTATTATTGGTACAATTATTGGAGCGGGATTTGCATCTGGTCAAGAGATTTATACATTCTTTAATAAATATGGCGGATATGGATTAATTGGTCTTATAATATCAATAGCATTAATTTCAATAATTATTTATAAAACTTTTAAAAGTGTTTTAGAAAACAAAATAGATTCATACAAAGATTTTTTAACAAAAATAATGCCACAGAAACTCAAAAACAATAAAATTTTAATATTTACAATAAACAATATAATAAATATATTTCTTTTAATAGCATTTAATATTATGGTTGCCGGGTTTTCCACATATTTTGTTCAGGAACTTAATATTTCTAAATGGATAGGAGCAATAATTATTGCAATACTGTCATTTATTACTTTTTCAAAAAGTATAAATGGTGTAATTAAAATAAACACATATTTAATCCCTATAATTATTGGTTTAATAGTATTCTTGGGAATAAATAAAATAAATATGATAGAAATTTTGCAAGTAGAAAACTATACGTCTTTGTATTGGATTATAAGCAGTATATTATATGCGAGTTATAATAGTATAACTTTAATACCAATATTAGTTAGTTTAAAAAAACAAATAAATACAAAAAAAGAAGCTCGGAGAAGTAGCAATTTTTACATTTATAATAATGATTACATTATCAATAATAATATATTTACTTATGAATTTGTTTTCTAATCAAATACAAAATATAGAGCTTCCAATTATATATATAGCAAATACTTTAGGAATATGGGGCAAATATGTTTATGGAATAGTAGTATTAATTGCAATATTTACAACTGCAGTATCTAGCGGATATGGATTTTTGATTAACATTACTAAAACAAGAAAAAAATATTTAATAATTGCAGGTATAATTTGTGCAGTTTCTATTTTTGTTGGACAGATTGGGTTTTCAAATTTAATAAATGTTTTATATCCAATTTTTGGGTATTTAGGAATTATACAAATAATTTTTTTGTTAATAGCTTGAAAAAGTAATATTGGTTTGATATAAATAAAATACAAATAAACATATGAAAAAGGTGTATGAATTATGGAATATTATATGTTTAATGGACTAAAAAATAATCAGCCAGGAAAACAAAAAAAGAAAATAAATAAAAAGAAAATATTAAAAGTAATAATAGCAATTATTTGTATTATAGCATTTATTATTTTGGCGACTTTATATAGTTCTAATCAAAAATTTAGAGATATAATGGATAAATACGTTTTTAGAAAGCAAGTGTATGAAAATAATCTTCCAACAATTCAAATGGAATCAGGGAATAATAGTCATGTATATGCATATAGTAGATATATTACTATTTTGGAACAAAATAAACTGAAATTATATAATTCAACAGGAAGAGAAGAGGTTTCTTTGGACATAGAAATATCTAACCCCATATTTGAATCAAATGGAGATTATCTTGCAATAGCAGAAAAAAATGGGCAAAAAATATATTTGATAAATAATAAAAATATCGTTTGGCAAACTGATATAGAAGGAAAAATAAGTAGTATAAACGTAAATAAAAATGGATATGTATCAATAATTATAGCAGGAACTAGTTATAAGACAGTAATAAAAAATTTTGATAATCAAGGAAAAGAATTATTTACTAAATATTTAGCTACAGCCAATGTTATAGATACAGATATATCTAATGATAATAAATATCTTGCAATAGCTGAAGCTGATTTTTCTGGAATAGTAGTTCAATCTATGATAAAGATAATATCAATTGAAGATGCTAAAAATAATTCTTCAGAATCAATTAAATATACTCATATAGCAGAAGCGGATAATTTGATAGTAAATATAAAATATCATAACAAAAATGAATTGATATGTATGTATGATGGTCATATAGACATTTTAAAAGATGGGCATAATACAGAATTATTAAATTTTAAAAATGAAGATGTATTATTTTCAGATATAAATTTATCATCAAAGGTAATAAAAATTACAAAAAAAACTACAGGAGTTTTTAGTGCGGAAGCAGAAATGCAAATAATAAATAGTAATACAAAACATACAAATATTTATGCTATAAAAAATGTTCCTAAAAGTATATATATACAAGATAATATGATTGTAATAAATTTAGGAACAAGTGCATTATTTATAAATGATAATGGTTGGTTAGTTAAAGAATATAAATCGACTCAAGAAATTCAAAAAATAATATTATGCAACGATATAGCTGGTATTGTAACAAAAAGAAGAATAGAAATAATTTCATTATAGGGAGGAATAAATATGTGGATTATGTGTGATTTATTAGTTTTAGGAATAATAGCATTATTTACTTTCATAGGATATAAGCAAGGATTAGTAAAAGTTGCAATAAAAATATTATCATTTTTTATTGCTATTATAGTGGCAATGGCTTTATACAAACCTGTAAGTAATATTATAGTAAAAAATACTTCAATAGATGATAATATAAAAAACACTATTATAGAAAAAATAAAACCAGAAGGAATGGAAAGCGACCAAGAAATTATTGTAGAAAATGATTTAACAAATAAAATAATAGGAAAAGCGAATAACACAATAGAAGAAGTTGCAAATGTATTTTCTATAAGGCTAATAGAAATAGGAACTTTATTAATTATATATATTCTGCTAAGAATTGCTTTAAAATTTGTGTCAGTTTTAGCTGATTTTATTGCTAAATTACCGATACTAAAACAAATTAATAAAGCTGGAGGTTTAATATATGGAGTAATTAAAGGAATTGTTATTGTATACACAATATTAGCAATTATTTATTTAGTATCACCATTAATAAAAACAGATATATCAAAGAAGATAAATAATAGTTTGATTACAAAATATATTTATAACAATAATATATTATTAGATATAATTGCATAAAATATGAATTAAAAAATAAAAAAACAGACATAAAATATTGATATTTATGTCTGTTTTTGTTATACTAATAATCACGTAAAAAATGGGAGTGATAGGAATGGGAAAACATGATAGAACAAAAGAAGAAATAAAAGCACAGAAATTCGAAATAAAAAAAAATAAAAAGAAAAAACGAATAGGTTTAAAAATTTTTATATTTTTATTAATATTATTAGGAATAGCGGGAGGAATTTTTGCAAAAAAAGTTCATGACCTAGATGGAAACTGGCTTGCAGCTCTTTTTGGACATAATAAGGATACATTAAAAAATTTAGACAAATTATATGTACTTGCAATGGGGGAAAGTACAGGAATGTCAGATACAATAATTGTATGTTCTTATGATCCAAAAACACAAGAAGCTTCGATGTTATCTATACCAAGAGATACTTTTATAGGAGAAAGTAAAAAAAAGGCAAGAACAAGTGATAAAATAAATTCATTATATAATAGTGGCAAAAATCCAGAAAAAACTATAGAAGCAGTAAATGAATTAACTGGATTAAATATAGAAAAATATATATTAATAGATACAGAAGGTTTAGTAAAGTTAGTAGATACTATAGGTGGAGTAGAATTTAATGTTCCAATTAATATGAAATACGATGATCATGAACAGGAATTACATATTAATCTAAAAGCTGGATTCCAAAAATTAAATGGTAACCAAGTAGAACAATTAGTAAGGTTTAGACATAATGCAAATGGTTCTACATATTCTTATGAATATGGAATGGAAGATTTCGGAAGAATGAGAACACAAAGAGAAGTAATAATTGCAATTGCGAAACAAACCATTCAACTGAAAAATGTAAAAGAGATTGGTAATATAGTAGATATTGCAAAAAAATATGTAAAAACTAATATGAATTTTGATTTATTAAAAGATTATATTCCATATGCAGTAAATATGAATACAGATAATATTAAAGCTAAACAAATACCAGGACAGTCAGATTATATAAATGGAATATCATTTTTCTTAGCTGACGAAGAAGAACTAAAAAAAGTTGTTGAGGAGATGTTTACTGGTATAAATATAGAAGAACAAATTGTAGAAACAGAAAGTTAAATAAAATAAATGGGCGCTTTAAGCTCCCATTTTATTTTTTGTTTTTCTTTTTTATAAATTTAGTATTTAAGTATAAGAAAAATAATATTAATATAATAATAATAAATATGAATGCATATGATTTTTTTACATTACTGTTTGCAAGCAAATTTTCTGTATAATTAATTTCTTCAGATGTATATGTAACAGTACCTAAAACATCTCCCTTATTTATAGGAGCTTTTAAATTATCGTTTAAATTAATTTCTGGCAAAATTGTAGTATCTTCTGTATTATTTTTTATTAAGATACTAAGATCTTTATCGACGGCGAGATCTAATTTTTGGGTATCTCTAGTAGCATTTTTTATATTAATAGTTTGAATAATATCTCCGCTTTTTACAATTTCTTTTAAGGAATAAGTTGAATAACCATATTCAAAAAGATTAATTGTATCTAAGTATCTGTAACTAGAGCCATCTGGTGCTTGCTCTGAACCCAAAACTACAGCTATTAATTCTAAACCATTTTTATTTGCAGATGATACTAAACAGTTTTTTGCAGGAGTTGTAAATCCTGTTTTTATACCGGTTGCATATTTATAATAGTAATCTCCTCTAAGTAAATCATTTGTAGTTACAAATAATCTATCCTCTTTATTATACTTATTAGTAGTTGACAGTTTATAATAGGTTGTAGAAACTATAGATTTAAAAGTTTCATTTTGCATAGCATATTTAGCGATTAAAGCTAAATCATATGCTGTAGAATAATGGTTTTCATCGTGAACGCCGTTTGGATTAACAAAATTAGTTAAAGTACAACCAATTTCTTTTGCTTTTTCATTCATTAATATAGAAAACTCTTCTACAGAACCTGATATATGCTCTGCCAAAACAATTGCTGCATCATTACAAGAACCTACCATTAATAGATATAATAGTTGTTCTATAGTTAATTCCTCTCCAATTTGAAGATTAGCTACAACATATCCTGATTCAATAGACATTATAGAATTATAACTGGCTGTAGCAATATCAGATAAATTACAATTTTCTAAAACAATTATTGCTGTCATTACTTTTGTAAGACTAGCAGGATACATTTTTTTATTTATATTTTTTTCATATAAAATTTTTCCAGTATTAAAATCCATAAGAATAGCTGATGGAGAATTTATATCGGGTGGAAGCGTTTCAGTGGCATGCACAGAAATAAACAAAGTATTACTTAAAACTGATAATATAAATAAGCAAACAAAAAACTTTTTAAAAAAAGATATTCGCATTTTTATTCCCCCCATATTTTAAATTTATATTAATATAATATATTAAAGTTCAAATAAAAACAATATTAAAGGAGGTATTTATGGAATTTTTGAATAGTAAACAAAAAATTATTTTAGGTATAATTGGAGTAATAATGTTAATTTTTATAGGAGGTTATATTGTTAAAAAGACGGATATAGATAATTATACAGAATTAGAAATAGTAGAAGATAATATAATAGAAAATAATAAAGAAAGCGAAATAGAAGAAGTTGTAGATAAAAAGATTATAGTACATATAACAGGAGCTATAGAAAATGAAGGAATTATAGAAATAGAAAAAGATGCAAGAATAGCTGATGTTATAGATGAGGCAGGAGGAATTACAGAAAATGCAGATTTATCAAAAGTTAATTTAGCATATTTAGTAAAAGATGGACAAAAAATATATATACCTAATATTAATGATGAAGAAAAAGAGAAAAATGTTATAGAAGATGCAGGTGAGGGAGTAATTGTAGAAGGAGAACAACTAACTGAGAAAGTGAATATAAATACAGCTAAACAAACAGAGTTAGAAACACTTTCTGGAATCGGTCCATCAACTGCATTGAGAATAATTAATTATAGAGAAGAAAATGGGAGTTTTGAAAAAATAGAAGACTTAAAAAATGTTCCAGGAATAGGAGATGCGAAGTTTGAAAATATAAAAGAAAGTATTTGTGTAGAGTAAAAGTATAAATATAATTTTTTTTGAAATAATGTAAATAAATAATGTAGGGGCGATTTTAATCGCCCGCATATTGATACATTATAAAAAATGGAGATACTGAGGCAAGGGAAAAGTTTATACAAGGAAATTTAAGATTAGTTTTATCAGTTGGACAGCGTTTTGGAG
>JAZSCD010000146.1:0-8307 GCA_045602745.1 Clostridia bacterium
AAAATATATTTTAAATTTTCATCTTCCTAGATGGGAAGAACTTCCTAATATAGATTTATACATGGACCAAGTAGTTTCTTTTATAGAAGAAAGTTTAATTACTATTATTCCTTTAAAAGATGATAAAATTAATAAAGATGATAAATTTATAACTAAAACAATGATAAACAATTATGTTAAACACGGAATAATTACTCCACCTATTAATAAAAAATATAATAAAACTCATATAGCTAGATTAATAGTTATTTGCATATTAAAACAAGTATATAGCATTAGTGATATAAATTCTTTAATTACTCTTGCTCTAGAAACTTCTGGAATTGAAGTATCTTATAACAAGTTTTGTATTTTAATAGAAAGTTGTATTGAATCTACATTTAAAAAAGAAGAATTTATATACCCTAATGAAGAACTTACAGAAGAACGATATTTGCTAAAAACTGTTGTTGAAACTTTTGTAAATAAACTTTATGTACAAAAAACCTTTTTAACAAAATAGGATTTTAGGGATAAAACCCTAAAATCCTATTTGTTTTACTATATTTTTCTAAAAAATCATTCCATCATCATATATTATTTTATCTTTATATATTATAAATGTTACTACTTCAGCTTCAAATTCCTTATCTTTGTTTTCTAATTCTCTTTCCAATCCCAATATTGTAGTTACAGTATATAAATCTTTTCCAAGCTTTTCAATATTTTTAAAACTTTCTATTTCTATTTTATATGACTTGCTTTCATCATTTATTTCATCTAGTATTTCATCTATTTCGTCTATCATTTCATCCATTTCGTCTTCAAAATCTTTTTTGTTTTCTTTAGCTTCCTTTTTATATTCCTTATAATCTTCTATAAATTCTTTATAATCATCTTTATCAAATTCATCTTCATCATAAGAATACCCCCAAGCAGCTGCTCCTACAAAATCTAAACTTTTAACTATTTTTTTAGCACTTCCTCTATTTATTCCACTTATATATTTTTTAACAGTGTTTTTAGGCCCTCCTCCAAAAATCGATGTAAATATTAATATAATTATTATTACTATAGCTGCTATTCCTATTATTGGAAAATATTTTTTAAAATTAAATTTTTTTGTTTCATTTTTTACTTGTTGTTGAATTTCTTCTTCCATAAAAATTCTCCTTTCTATTTTTTAATTATGACTATATTATAATATATTTTTTGTTCATTTCTATCTTTTTGCAAAAATGTCTTTTTTTTGTAATATTTTTGTAATATTAATTTTATAATTAAGTCTTATAAGAAAAGTGGCTTCGCCACATGTGCATTTTGCTTCGCAAATATGCACAGATTAAGGTAACTTAACCTTGTTGTATACAGAAAAATCTTCGATTTTTCCTATACAATAACAAAAGCGGGCGACTACTAGTCGCCCCTACATTATCTCTACAATTTTAGTTATCTTTACAATATTGTTTATCCAAAAAGACTAATTTGATTGCTTTTACTCATTCCTTCAAAACATCCAAACTTTGTAAGCATCTCTATTATAGATTTTCCTGCTTTTGATTTTATTTGGAAATCATCTATAGACATAAATTTTCCCTTCTCCTCTTTTACTGCATTATATATTCCTTCTGCAGCTACTCCTCCAAGTCCTGCAATGCTTGAAAGTGGTGGACGTATTGCCCCATCTTCTATTTGGAATTTTGTACTATGAGATTTATATAAATCTATTGGCAAGAATTTAAAGCCTCTTTCATACATTTCTAATACTAACTCTAAAACTGTATACATTCCTTTTTCTTTTACAGACATTCCATTACCTAAAGCTTCTAATTCTTTCATTTTAGCCTTTACTTTTTCTTTTCCATTTATCATTATTTCACTATCAAAATCGTCTGCTCCTCTTATGCTAAAGTATGCTGAGTAATATGCAAGTGGATGATATACTTTAAACCATGCTATTCTAAATGCCATTGTTACATAAGCCACAGCATGTGCTTTAGGGAACATGTATTTTATTTTTTTACATGAATCTATATACCATTCTGGAACACTGTTTTCTCTCATTAAAGCTTCTTGGTCCTCTGATAGTCCCTTTCCTTTACGAACACTTTCCATTATTTTAAATGAATTTTGAGATGGCAATCCTTGTTTTATTAAATATGTCATAATATCATCTCTTGTACAAATTGCATCACTAAGTGTTGCTGTTCCTTCTTTTATTAAAGTTTCTGCATTATTTAGCCACACGTCTGTACCATGTGATAGTCCAGATATTCTAATTAGCTCTTCAAATGTTGTAGGTTTTGTATCTTCAAGCATTCCTCTTACGAATTTTGTACCGAACTCTGGAATACCAAATGAACCTGTTTTTGAATGTATTTGTTCTGGCTCAATTCCTAAAGCTCTTGTTGATGTAAACAAACTCATTGTTTTTTTATCATCTAATGGAATAGTTTGTGGATCAACTCCTGTTAAATCTTGTAACATTCTTATAACTGTAGGATCGTCATGGCCAAGCATATCTAGTTTTAGCAAGTTTTTATCTATTGAGTGATAATCAAAATGTGTTGTTATTATATCTGAATTTGGATCATCTGCTGGGTGTTGTACAGGTGTAAATTCGCATATTTCTCTTTCGTATGGAACAACTATAATTCCACCTGGGTGCTGACCTGTTGTTCTTTTAACTCCTGTACATCCTGTAACTATTCTTGATATTTCTGCATTTGTAACTGGTACGTTTCTTTCTTCGTAATAATTTTTTACATATCCAAATGCTGTTTTATCTGCTATTGTACCAACAGTTCCTGCTTTAAATGTTTTTCCTTCACCAAAAATAACTTCTGCATATTTATGTATTTTAGATTGATATTCTCCTGAGAAGTTTAAGTCTATATCGGGTTCTTTATCTCCATTAAATCCAAGAAATGTTTCAAATGGTATATCCATTCCATCTTTAAAAAGCTGTTCTCCACATTCAGGACAAATTTTATCTGGTAAATCCACTCCATTTTTTATTCCATAATCAGTAAAATCTGAATATTTACATTTAGGACATCTATAGTGTGGTGGAAGTGAGTTAACTTCTGTTATTCCAAGCATATTTGCTACAAATGAAGAACCAACAGACCCTCTAGAACCTACTAAATATCCATCTTCGTTTGATTTCCACACTAGCTTTTGAGCAATTATATATAGTGTTGAGAATCCATTTTTAATAATTGAATCTAATTCTCTTTTTAGCCTATCTTTTACTACTTGTGGAAGTTCTTCTCCATATAGTTCTTTTGCTTTATTTGTACAAATATCTTCTATATCTCTTTCTGCATTTTCTAAAACTGGAGGACATTTTTCTGATGATATTGGGCTTATTTCTTCACACATATCTGAAATTGCATTTGTATTTGTTACAACAACTTCATATGCTTTTTCTCTTCCCAAATAATCAAATTCCTTAAGCATTTCTTCTGTTGTTCTCAAATAAAGTGGTGCTTGCTCATCTGCATCTGAAAAGCCTTGTCCTGCCATTAATATTCTTCTATAAATTTCATCTTCAGGGTCCATAAAATGAACATCACATGTTGCAACAACTTTTTTACCTAGCTTATCTCCTAACTCTACTATTTTTTTGTTAATATCTATTAATTCTTGCTTACTAGAAACAGTTCCATTTCTTAGCATAAATTCATTATTTCCTAATGGCTGTATTTCTAAATAATCATATCTTTTTGCAATTCTTTCTATTTCCTCTTCAGATTTGCCAGTAAGAACTGCTTTGTAAAGTTCTCCTTGTTCACAAGCACTTCCAAGTATTAAACCTTCTTTATATTTTTCAAAAACGCTTGTTAAAATACGAGGTCTTTTAAAGAAATAGTTTAAATGAGATGTTGAAATTAATTCATATAAATTTCTTAGTCCTTTATAGTCTTTAACAAGTATTATTGCATGATATGCTGGAAGTGTTTTATATAACTCTTTCTTTTCTTCTTTTTTCTTTCCTCTTGTTTTAGGCTCTTCGTTATTTTTCTCAAGCATTTTTATAAATACTTGTACTAATGTTTTTACATCATCCAAAGCTCTATGTGCATTTTCTACTTTTATTCCTAATTTTTCTGCGATAATTCCTAATTTATGTTTTTTAAATTCTGGATATAACTGTCTTGCAATTTTTAAGCTATCTATGTATTCATTATCCATTTTTAAGCCTATGTTCTCTGCATTATATTTTAAGAAACCAACATCAAAATCTGCATTGTGTGCAACTAGTTTTAAGTCTCCTATAAATTCTAAAAATTTAGGCATTACTTGTTCAATAGTTTCAGCATCTTTTACCATATCATCTGTAATCCCTGTGATTTCTACTATTTTATATGGTATTGGCACTTTTGGATTTACAAAACATTCAAACGTATCTACTATTTCTCCATTTTTTACTCTAACTGCTCCAATTTCTGTTATTTTTTCTGACCTAAATGAAAGTCCTGTTGTTTCTATATCTAAAACTATATATTCATTATCCATTCCATTTGATAAATCAATTGCATTATCATCTGGAACCAAATATGCTTCTACTCCATATAAAACTTTTATTCCAAACTTATCTGCTGCTTTTTTAGCTTCTGGAAAACTTTGAACAACGCCATGATCTGTAATTGCAATTGATTTCATTCCCCAAGAACTTGCTCTTTTTATTAAATCAGTAGCAGAGCTTACTCCATCCATTTGGCTCATTTGAGTATGAAGATGGAGTTCAACTCTTTTTTCTTTTGCAAAATCCATTCTTTTTGAAACCTCTATATCTGGCATCTCAACAATTATATTTGCAATAATTCCTAATTCTTTTGCAAAGCTATCAAATTGAGCATTACCAGATATTTTTAATCTTTTAGCATCATTTAATCTTTCCATTACTTTACTTACTTTTTCAGCTTCTATAAACGACTTACAAGTAATTGTACTTGTCCCATCATATATATTAAACATAGCAAGAGTTTTTCCATTTTTCAATTCTCTTGAATCTACACTTATAACTTTACCTTCTATCGCAACTCTTCCATAATCTGGTGTTAAATCAGCTATTTTTACAATTTGATCTTTTATTTTATCTGTTCTTCCAAAAATTAATGGTGTTTTTCCTTCTTCTTCATTTTGTAGTTCTTCTTCTGCTTCTTTTTTCTGTTGTTCCATTTGAGCTGCTATCTCATTTTGCATATTTATTTCATGCATTAAATCCTGACAAGCTTCTTTTTGCAAATCTTCTAAATATTGAGATTGTTTTCTTAACGTTTCTTCTGTTATATCTTCTCTATATTCTACTTTACATTTTACTCCATATAAATTGTTTATTATTTTTTCTATTTCTTTATCTATTTCGTAAGAATGTAAAAACTCAGCATTTTTTGTTTTCAAAGATACTATAACTTTATTATCTTCTGTTTCAACAGTACTTGTATTTAATATTGCTCTTGTCAATGGGAATTTTTTAGAAAGGTATATAATTATATCTTTCCAATCTAGCTTTAGTTCTTGAGAAAAAATGGGACTGTCCCCTTTTTTCTCAAATTTGATGTTTATATTTACTGAATTAATTTGAAATCTAGTTCTTAAATATTCTTCAAAGCTTGAAATCTCTGCAATTTTTATTGCTTTTTCTGTTAGTAAATCTATTTCAAGTTTTTTACTTTTTTTAAATAAATTTATATTTTCTATTTTTGTATCTATTATATTATTTTGTTCTTTGTAATCTTTAAAAACGTCTTTAACTAAGTTTGACATCTTTTTTTCTCTTCCTTCCATTTGTGTTAATAATTTATATATGATTAATTGCAAATCTGTATGGGCAGATTCCATATCTGCCCACTTTATCTGTTTTATCGGGCGGAAATAGATTCCGCCCCTACAACGTTTATATTAATTTTTTTCTTAGATTCAGGACAGTCCCCTTTTGTCTCTTCTGACAAAAGAGGGACAGTCCCTAGAATCCTGAAATTTATAGAATTTAAAATATTCTTAATATATCATTATATGTCACATATATTGATAACCCTATAAGCAAACAAAATCCCGCCATTTGTATTCCTATTTCTATATTTTCTTTTAATGGTTTTCTTCTAATTGCTTCTATTAATAATATTACTACTTTTCCTCCATCAAGTGGTGGGAATGGAAGTAAATTTGTTACTCCAAGTGATAATGATATTAATGCTATCATATATACATATTCTACTATTCCTTGTGTTTTAGATACTGTTTCTGATATTCCTACTGGCCCCATTAATTGGTCTGTACTTACTTTGCCTGTAAATAATTGTTTTAAATTATCTATAATAGATATACTAAAATCTATTGTATCCCAGAATCCATAATATATATTGTTTGTAAATGAATTTTCTGCTAATGCAAATGTTACTCCTATTTTATATGTTTTTTGTATTTCTGGAACTATTTCAATTATTTTTATTTCTCCATTTCTTTGTATTTCTATTTGTATTTTTTCATTTGCACTCGAAGAAATTAATCCTACTATTTTATATGGATTATTTTTACATTCTATTCCATCTACTTTTGTTATTATATCTCCAGCAAGTAAACCTTGCATTTCTGCTGGACTTTCTGGATATATTGCCTTAATTTGAGAAGTTAAATTTTCCTCTGAAGCACCCAAATATATTCCTATATTTTTTGTTTCCTCTACTGTAGGAATTAAATTTATTTCTTTTATCTCATTATTTCTTTCTACAGTAATTATCATTTCATTACCATTAGACTTTTGAATTTGCTCGTCTATATCACTTCTTAATCTTACTTTTTTATTATCTATTTTTAATATTTTATCTCCTGCTTCTATTCCTGCTATTTCAGATGCATATCCTGGAACTGTGCTATCTATTGTTGTTGATATATAATTTCCACTACAAGATACTAAAGTAAAATATACTATTAATGCAAAAACTATATTTACAATTCCTCCTGCTAAAACTACAGCTATTCTTTTTAGTATACTTGCCTTACTAAAAGAACCTTCTTCTTCAGAACGTTCTTCTTCTCCAAGCATATTTACAAATCCCCCTAATGGAATTAGTCTTAAAGCATATTTAGTTTCTTTGCCTTGTTTTTTCCATATTGTTGGACCAAATCCAATTGCAAATTCGTTTACTCTGATTTTGCAAGCCTTTGCTACTAAAAAATGCCCACCTTCATGTATGAATATTAAAAATCCTAATAAAAATATTATTTTTATTGCGCTTATTATAAATGAAATCAATTTAAATACTCCTTTTTTATTTTAATTACTAAATTGTGTTTTTGAAGTGAGAGGTGCGATGTGTGAGGTGTGATTTTAAGGTTAGGCTTCGTAAGTTTTTCCTAATTTCACACTTCTCACCTCCCACTTCACACTTCTAAAATAATCTATAATTTATTGTAAATTCTAAAAGTTTCCTGATTACCATCTTCTTAAATTAATGTCAGTAAAAAATATGCAAATGGTGCTATAAATATTATACTGTCAATTCTATCTAGCATTCCTCCATGTCCTGGAATTAAATTTCCAAAATCTTTTATTCCCATTGTTCTTTTTATACTAGATGCAGATAAATCTCCTATCTGACTTAAAATACTTAAGGCAAATCCTACTAATGCTATGTATATATATGATATTTCTAATCCTGCTAGTCTGTTTAATGCATATGCGTATAAAAAAGCAATTATCATTGAACCTACTGTTCCACCAATACATCCTTCTATTGATTTTTTTGGACTAATTTGACTGAATTTGTGTTTTCCAAATTTACATCCTACAAAATATGCACATGTATCTGTTCCCCAAGCTGCAATTAATATAAACCAAATCAAGTATTTACCATATTCCATTCCGTATAGTAATGGAATAAATAATAAAAATAATACTACATAAATCATTCCAAAAAATGTTATCATTATATCTTCTACTGTAGTTTTCATATTACTAAAAACTACTTGTATAAATAAAACTGCTATATTTATACATATTGATAAAGCTAAAGTATATAAATAATGCTCCGCAGGAATTATATGTAAAAATGCAATTAATATACATGACATATATCCTATCCATTTTACTGGTTTGTGTTTTTCTTTAAAGCTATTAAAATATTCATGTATTGCAATTAATGCTTCAATTGAAAATAATACAACTATTACATATATATTTCCATAAATTAAAATTAATGCTACAATAGGTAATCCTAATATTCCACTTAAAATTCTTTTTAATTTCATATCTGCTCCTTTCAAGCTATATATTAAAATAAATCTTCTATTTTACATATTATTTCATAATCTCTTTGA
>JAZSCD010000147.1:0-7269 GCA_045602745.1 Clostridia bacterium
CATTTCTCCATCAACTTTCATTTCTGGATATCTTTCTTTTACTATGTTTGTTGCATCAATAACTTTTTGTGTAAGTTCTGATTTTGCACTTCCCATTGTTGAATATGAAAGCATTGCTACTTTAGCTTCTTTTCCAACTAAAGATTTAAAACTCTCACTTGAAGAATGTGCTATTTCAGCTAAGCTTTCTGCATCTGGATTTTCATTTAAACCACAGTCACCAAATACAAATACTCCATCTTCTCCGTATTCACAATCAGGAACAACCATTAAGAAGAATGCTGAAACAAGTTTTGTTCCAGGTGCTGTTTTTAATATTTGAAGTGCTGGTCTTAATGTATCTGCTGTTGAATGTGCTGCCCCAGATACTAATCCATCAGCTTTTCCTTGTTTAACCATCATCATTCCAAAAAATACTTCGTCTAGCATTAATTCTTTTGCTTTTTCTTCTGTCATTCCTTTATTTTTTCTTAATTCATAAAATGCATTTACATATTCTTCGTAATATTCTGAATTTGCTGGTTCTACTATTTCTGCTTTTGAAATATCAAAACCGTTTTCATTTGCAATTTTTGTTATTTGTTCTTTGTTTCCAACTAATACTATTTTGCAAAATTCATCTTTTGCCATTATATCTACTGCTTTAAGAGTTCTTATATCTGTTGCTTCTGGTAATACAATAGTTTTAGTTTGTTCTTTTGCTCTTGCTTTTATATCATCTATAAATGACATTAAAGATTCCCCCTTTTATACTTAAACATACCTAATTATTATATAAAAATAATAAGAAAAGTACAAGTTTTTTTACAAAATTTGTACTTTTCTTGGTTGTATTATTATTAATTTTTACTATAATAATTATTATTCTTAATTTTTTATTATTAATTTTAAATGTCTAAATCCATCTCTTATTGTATTTAAATGTGGCTTTTTATTTCGTTTATCTTTATAAAAATTGATTGGAATTTCTTTTATTTTTAAATTGTTTTTTGCTGCTTTTATTATCATTTCACTTGCATATTCCATTCCCGTACATTCACAATTTAAATTTTCTATTTTTTCTTTGTTATATCCTCTTAACCCACAATTTATATCGCCTGTTTTTATTCTGTATTTTTTGCTTATTAAAAAACTTAATATTGGAGTTCCTATGTATCTATGTAAAAAAGGCATTGCATCTTTTTCTATTTTTCCTTTTAATCTATTTCCTATAACAAAATCATATTTATTTTTTAATTCTTTATAAAAATTATCTATTTCTAAAAAATTATAACTATCATCTGCATCTCCCATAATAATGTATTTTCCTTTTGCTTTTTTTGTTCCTTCTATTAATGCTGCTCCATATCCTTTTGTTTCTACATTAATTACTCTTGCACCTAAACTTTTTGCAATTTCTTCTGTTTTGTCTACACTATTATTATTGGCAATCAAAATTTCTGCATCTATTTTATTATCTGTTATAAATTTTTTAGCTTTTTCTATACATATTCCAATTGTTTCTTCCTCATTAAGTGCTGGTATAAGTATTGTTAATTCCATATTTTTATCCTTTTTTATTTATTTTTACAAATCTTTTTAGTTTTAAAATTATATTATCTCTAACTTTTCTATCTACACTATATATAATAATAAAAAATATTGCTATCAAACTTGGTAATTGTGCTCTATATGTAAAAAAACTATGACAGTATGAATGATTAAGTAATACTAAATATCTTATATATGGTATTATTGCTATTAATAATAATGTAAATTTTATATATCCTTCTTTTGATTTTTCTCTTTTTTCTTTTTTTAGTACAGCAATACTTATAAATCTTAACACTATACTTATTTCTATAATTAATGCAAATATTGCCATCAAACTCTTAATTTTTGTCACCTTGTTTAATGGATATATATTTTTAATATTTTTTAGAAGTGTTTGTATATACATATCAAATGTTAAAGTTCTTTCTGAGTTCCAATTTATTCTAAGCATTGCATTATCTTTTACATATTCAAAAGCATTTATATTTAATATTACTGAAGCTAAAATCCATTTCGTAAACCACATTAAACTATATCCACTAAACCATAATGCTCCCGATGCAATTAAAAATTTAATTATCTCTTTATTATTCTCTACTCTATTTTCTTTATATCTTACTAATATAACTAATAATATTGAAACTAATATTGTTAGTGTTTCTGTACATAAAAAATCTAAATAACATGTTATTATTCCAGATATAAAATACGTTATATATAAATTTTTATTACCTTTCTTTTCTATTAATAATGAAATTATTGATGTAATAAGCATTATTAAAACTGTCCAAATGTATTCTATACAATTTGGTGTTACATATAATGTTAACATTGCACTTGCTATAAGAAAAGATAGTGAAAGCAGTTTATATTTTCTAAACAATATTACCATTAATATTGCAAATAAAACACAAAAAACTATATTAAAAAGTGTATATATTTCCCCTATATTTAATATAGTCATTAACGGTCTTAGTATTGATAATGAACCATGCCAATACCTAATATATTGCTCATTTGCTTCTTTTTTTTCTTCTATCGTATCTATAAAATCTCTATTTGAATCATAGAAACGTTCCTTATAAAACTTTGCTTCCATTACTGACTGTGCAGCATTATCGGCTTCAGTAAAATACATTATATTTAATAACATAGAATCTGCATAATAATGAAGCGCAAGATGTTCATATTTTAAACTTTTCATTTGTATTCCAGATAAACCATCATAATATTTTGCAGATTCTTCTAAATTACCTATTATTGTTTTTTTAGGAATTTTTGTAGTTAACACTAAAGCACTAAATAGAGTAACAACTACTATAAAATAAATTAATATATATTTTAATGTATTTTTAATTATCTTTTGCATTTAGACTTCTCCTATATATTTACTACTTTATTTTATTTGCATTATACATCATACTATTATTTAAAAAAGTAAATCTAAATTTAACCTCATTATCTTTATAATTTATTTCTTCCACTGAGTGTTTTACATAATTTCCGCCACCATAACAAATTAAATATAATTCTTTAGCTTCATCTATTACTCTTACAGAGCCCATCATATAAGCATATACACCTGTATCATATTCTTTATACTCTTCTACTTTTTTATTTTTTTCATTAATTTTTATTTTTAATATTCTACTTTTTTTATTGCTATTTCCATTATCATATATCATAATTGTACTATTTCCTATAGAAATAGCTGAATGTTGTTTCGAAAATTTTTGTTTTTCTGTTAATTTAAATTGATCTCCTTTTCCTCCTAATATCCAAATTAGTTCTCCTGTTTTTCTATCTATTTTTACAATAGCATCAATACTTCTATAAGAACATATTAAATTTCCATCTGTTTTATCTATTTCCAATGAATTTATATGCATATAATCTTGATATGATTTTTCATAGTTTAAATTTTCTACTGAACTATACTCATAAAATTCTGGATATTTTGTACTATTAAATTCCCAAAGTATTTTTCCTTCTTTTATTTCTTGTATATAACTATCCATTACATATATTTTTTTAGTTTCTGAATTTATTGTTTCTTCTCTTTCTACTGCCTTATATGTAGTTAATATATAATGATTGTCCCCTAAATAAAGATAACTATGATTCTCTAATGGAATAGTTGTTCCATCTTCTAATAAATAATTTATTCTTTCTACTTCATTATAGTCTTCATCCATTACAACAAGGTCACACGGAAGTAAACTTGTTAAACCTGCAAAATTATCAGCAGTAGCTTCTAAATACATATATCTTGTGTCTCCACTTTCTGTTAATTCTTTTCTAAAATCAAATGCTACTTTATTAGTTTTTTTATAATATTTTATTTTTCCTTCTTTATCAACTTTAAAAATAAAATGATTATCGTTATAATTAAAACTATATGTACTCATATAGTAATCACCTTCATATTCAGTTTGTCCCACTACATTATATTCAGGAAAATCTGTACTTAATGTATTTACTATATATTTTAAGTTTTTTCCAAATTTATAATCTACATCTATTTCTATTTTAGAATTATTATTTATTTCTAATTTTCCTAGATTTAATTCATTGTTTTCATTTAATTCTTGCCCATTTACTTTTATTTTTATCTTTCCAGCTTTGTATTTTATTATAGTATCTTTTTCTGAATTAAATGTTTCTAAATTTATACTAGTATTTTCTTTATTTAGTTCTATATCTTTAGAATTTATAGTAATTATAAGAGTTCTATTTTTCTCCATAATACTATTTAAACCAATAATACAAATTATTAATGCTATTAAACTTACTGAAACTATTATAACTTTATTTTTCATTATTATTTACTCCATATTAATTTTATTTTAATTCTACTTTTGGATTTTCGGTATACATATATTCTGTTTTTGGAAATACTCTTTTTTCCGCAGGAATAAAACCTCTTGCTTGTACTCCTGGCAATATCCATGTATATGGTCCTATAAATGTTCCTGGTAATCCTACTGCATTTGCACCTAATCTTGAATTATCTCCAATTATACTTCCAAAAAAATCAGTATTTGTATCATATTTTTCATTGTCTACTTTTATTGTTATATTTTTTTGGTCAAATCTTCTGTTTGCAAGTATTACTCCGCTTCCAATTCTTGCAGCTTTTCCAAGTATAGTATCTCCTACAAACGCTAAACTTGCGACTTTTGCATTATTTTGAAGAATTGCATGTTTTACTTCTGAAGCATGACCAACTACACAATTGTCTCCTATAATTGTTCCTGGTCTAATTAATGCCCCTGATTGTATTTCTACATTTCTACCAATCAGCACCGGTCCTTGTATGCTTACATTCGCATGTATTTTTGTTCCTTCATCTATAAAATAGTTTCCTTTAATTGAACAAAACTCTCCTACTTCTTCTGCTTTGTTTATTTGCATATCTTCATTTTTCATAAACTCTTTTATATATGCATTTATATTATTTAATACTTCCCATGGATATATGCAATTTTTGAATACTTCTTTAAATCTAAAATTTTCTATTTCTTTAAAATAATAATTTAGTTCTAGTTCTTTCATTTTGTCCTCCATTTTTATATTTTATTTAACAACGTGTAGGGGCGGGGTTCCATACCCGCCCGAAAAAATAAATAGGAACAATCTTTTATCGGGTCGGCGTGGAAACCGACCCCTACAACGTTTGCAATAAATTTTTTTCTACAAATTACAATTTATTTGTTGTTATAAAATAATTCTTTCGCCAATCGCTATACGCTCAATTCAAATCAAAAATAGTATATTGTGCATTTTTATCAGAGAATAAAACCGGAGGTGTACAAAAGTACATCGAGGATTTTATGAACTGATAAAATTGTGCAAGATGCTGTTTTTCATTTGAATTTATTTATATTTTTCTAAAATAGTACCTAAATCCTTTGCAAATTCTCTTAACAATACTATTTTTATTCCTACATCTTTTCCTTTTATATACTCTTCTATAACTTGTTTTAATTGTTTTATATTTTTTGTTTCTGGTTCTAATTCTATTTTATGTTTTTCTGCTCTATCTAATAATTTTTCTTTTATAGAAACTATGTCTTCATTAGTTGCACAAGATATTCTTTGGAATAATTGATATGGATCATAGTATTTAAGTATTGGTATATTCATACATTCTTTGTCTAACTTTTCATAAAATGTTTCCATTTTCATAGGTATACATTTAAATAATTCTTCTGCTTTTTCTGAATACATTTTATCTTTTAATGCTTCATTTATCATATTAAAATGATTTAATATATCATTTATTTCTTGTGTTTTTTCTCCAACTATTACTTGTTCTATTTCTTGCTCTGCATTTTCTGAATATTCTGATTTTAATGCTGCAACATTCATTCCATTAAAGAATATTCCTCTTATTGTTCTTATATCATAGTCTATTAATCCTTTTTTTATAAAGTATGTAAAATAAATAAATATTTTTACTGTATCTAGTAATTTTACTTTTCCTTCTTTTACATCTTCTAAAACTTCTTCTACTACACTTGGAAATTGGTCATCTGATATTTTCCAGTATTCCTCTATAAGTAATCTTTTATATCCTGGAAGTTTTCCTGTGTCCACTGTATTTACTATTATTTCCATATTCTTTTTAAATGTTTTCATATCAAAAATTCTAGTTCTTACATACATCTCTATAAATTTAAAAAAACGATATTCTACTTTAAAATTATAATAATAATTATTATCAAATTCTTTAATATAGAACTGTCTATTGTCCATAAGTATTCTTGATGAAACAAGTATTGATTTATATTCTTCGTTATCTGCTATATTTACAAATTTATCTTTTGTTATTTTTCCTGCTTTTATTTCAAAAGATATAGCTATTGTAAATATAAGCATTGTTTGTAATATTCTATTATTTGTATTTGGATAATGTTTATTAACCATTTCAAATATGTTTTTAAAATCATTTAATGCGTGTTTTAATATTCTTAAATTTCTTGTACCACTTTTATTAAATGTAGATATTATATACCCTGTATTTTCTCTTAAAAATCTTATTAATTCTGGGTTATTCTCATATCTCATTAAAATTCCATTTATTATATAATTAAATTCTGGTTGATATTCAAATGTTTCTCCTATTAGTTTTTCTTTTATTCTTTCATAATCATTTGCTTTATCAAATACATATTCAATTTTATCTTGTATTTTTTCTACCATAGGTTTATCTGTTTTAGATAAGTCTCCTTCTTTATCTAACACATATGTAGCTATAAATGTTTTCATTTCTAAATTAGTACTTTTTAACTTTGTTGCTAATTCTTTTTCATTACATATTATAATTGTTTTTATATGGTCATGTTCAACAAAGTTATTTATATATCCTAAAATATCTATAACATCAACATTCGCTCTTTCTAAATCATCAAAACATAAAACTTTATCATCTGTAGAGAAAAACTTGCTATAATCTACTTTATCTCCATTTTGTGTTACACCGAAAAGATTAGCCATATCAAGACCTGTCTTTGCATATTCTGGTATTGATTGTTGACCTGTTGCATTCATATATTTTCTCATATTTTTATCCACTAATTGAGTAGTTTCAATAAATATCTTTTTACTTATTTCTTCTAAATTAGAAATTCCATATAAAGACATATAAATTGTAGTATATTTTTTTCCATTAAAAGTTAAAGAGTCGATTTTTTTTCTTATTTTATTATTCCAAAAATAAGTTTTTCCACTTCC
>JAZSCD010000148.1:0-2948 GCA_045602745.1 Clostridia bacterium
CTTCATTTATTGGCTCTTCAATAACTATTTCTTCTTTATTAAATAATCTTTTAAACCATTTTTTAAACTTTTGAAAAAAACCTTCCCTTTTTATCTCTGGTAAATTATCATTCATTTGTATACTATCTCCTTTATATTAAATTATTACAATTCTATAATAGCACAAGCGTTTTTTTCTGTCAAATATTTTTCTCCAATTTACATTTCTTCTTCCCAGTTAAAACTACTTGCATTTGCTTTTTTCTTTGCATATTCTTTTTTAGCTTGTTTTGATAAACTCCTATATCCTCGAATTTTTCTTGGTTTATAATTTACTTTCGACTTAGAAACCATATCGCTGATAGCAATAATCCCACCAAGAAAGTTACTAATCCCGTTTTCAATTTTACCTTGAATATTATTGCTTTCTGTTCTTTCTCTGAAGAGTTCATTTCTTGTTTTAGATTGTAAAATTGTTCTTTCAATTTTTTCTCCATTAAGCTCTTCATTTCCTCGTTTGCTTCCATATAGTCTTTTATTAATTCTTCTTGTATATCTTGAAAACTCTTTTTCATCTGTAGAATATTTTCCGTTGTTTGTAAATTCCATTTGTATATGTCCTGCAGTATTTCTGGTTGTATTAAATAATAATTCATTTTTACTACTGATGGTATTACTTGGTTCCCTTGTACCACTTTGTTGTTCTTCTTTAATTCTTCTAAATCTATTTTCCATTTCTCCTTTCAAATATTTCTCATCATATAATTTGTTATCTCTACATTTATAACCTTCTGGCGTTGTATATGTAATATATTTTCTTGTATCTGTCCAATTAACTTGGTATCCTAATTTGTTCATTTGTTTTATAAATTCTTCTTTATTATTACTTTCTGCTAAAGATAAATCTATTGCATTCATTAATTTAAATTTCCAACTTTCTCCTCTTTCAGCTACTCTATATTCATTTCTTTTTATATAGTTTGTATTCTCTTTTTTTGGAATAACTGACGCACCAATTTGCAAACATATTTCATCTGAATATCTCTTTAAATCTTGTAAATCTTTTTTACTCATTTGAATTTTATATCCATTTTCAAATGAAACTGAATTTATAATTAGATGATTATGCAGATGTTCTTTGTCTGTATGTGTTGCAACTAATACTTGAAAACTATTAAATCTTTCTGATAGTTTTATACCTGCTTTATGAATTTCTTCTGCAGATAAATTATCTTTTGGGTCAAATGATTGAATGATATGTATATATTGTCTGCCACTATTTTTCTTATAAAAATTCTTTATATATAACATTTCTTCTAAACAGCTTTCAGCTAAACAATCTTTTCCTGTAATCAAATTAGAATTAGTTTTTTTATCTTGTGTAACATATTTTATTATTGTTTTTATATCTGCTTTTGAACTAATTGCTTCAATAATTGCCATATGTTATTCACTTCCATTCTTAGTTCTTTTAACTCTACAGTGTTTATTATTCTTTCATTTGAAAGTCTTGTTAATTGATTAATATTATTTCCTATTCTTCTAAGTTCTGCATCAACTTTATCTAATCCATCTACAATAATAATTTTATCTTTTAAGCAAGAACTTATTATATATTTTGTAACTGTCATGTTACATCTTTTCGCTTTTGACTCCATTAACTTTTTCTCTTTTTCAGTTAATCTTATATTTATTCTTTTATCTTTATTCAACTCTCATCTCCTTACCTTAAAACAAATTTAAGGGGTTTGGGTTCTCCCAATATTGCAAGCTCTATTTGTTGTACTTGTACTTACAAATAGGAAGCTTGCAATACAGCAGAACACTAATTATTGTTCAGAAAATCTAATTTATTATTAATTAAATATTCATTTACTTTTTTCAATTCATCTTCTTTAAATCTGTTAAATACAGAAGTATATGTATTTAATGTTACTGTAACATCTTTATGCCCCATTAATCTTTGTAAAACTACTGCAGTCATTCCTGCTTCAACACATCTTGTTCCATAAGTATGTCTTAAACAATGTGTGCTTATATCTTTGTAATTTACTTTCAATTCTTCTTTAAAAATTCTTTTTAATTCCTGATTAATAGATGATGTTCTTATATAACTATCATTACTTGTGAATATTAAATTGTGTAAATTTTCATTTGTATATTTTAGCTGTTCTTCGAAAATAGTCCTTAAAAATTCTGGAATAGGTAATGTTCTATTACCTGCATAAGTTTTCGCCTTATTTCCTAAAATAATCGCAAATTCTTTGTCATTTGTGAGGGTTCTCTTAACATATAAAAGATTATTTTCTAAATCAATATTTTCTTTTCCTAAAGCTAACACTTCACCAATTCTTAATCCCATATACATCTGTATTAAAAATATATTTTTATAGGCTTGAGTTTCTATATCTACATTTTTTAAGTATTCTGTAAATGCTTTTTGTACATTAATATCTAAAGCTTCAACTATTTTTGTTTCTTTATTACTTTTAGGTTTTATTACTTCATTCATTGGATTATATGAAATATATTTTTTTATTTCTGCCCTATGATATGCTTGTACAAATTGTTCATAAATTTTCTTTATGTATGAATCACTTAAGTCCTTAATTGAATTTAGAAAATCTTGTATATCTTTTTTAGTTATATCTTGTATTTTCTTGTTTCCAATTGGACTGTTCTTTATTTTATTGATAGTCCATTTTAATCTTGCATATTGTCCACCTGAGATTGTATTTGATGCAAATTTTTCTTCTCTAATATCTTCCATTATTTTTACTAATTCAATTCCGTTCTTTTCCACATATATATCTTTATTTATCTCATATTTAATCTCATTTAATTTATTTAATACTTCTTTTTGTGTTTTTCCATATACAGATTTTCTAACAGGTTTTCCTTCTGAATTTATTCCTGTAATATATTGACCTATCCATCTTTTATTCTTTTTATCTTCAAAAACAGTACCC
>JAZSCD010000149.1:0-3658 GCA_045602745.1 Clostridia bacterium
CTTCTGGTTCAGATGATGCTTTAAGACTTGTCCCTCCAATTCAAATGAGCTTAGAAAAAGCAATAGAATTTATACAAGATGATGAATTAGTAGAAATAACACCAAGAACTATTAGATTAAGAAAAAAAATATTAAATAATAAGGAACGTGAAAGAGCTGCAAGAAAATAAGGAGAGATATTATGGCAGATATGACTAGAAGAAATAATTGGGCTTGGGATAAAAATGGACATTTTAGACCAAATAATAATCAACATATAAAAATACCTAGAAAGAAAGAGGTAAATCCAGATACTGAAAACAGAAAAAAAGTTTTAGACGAAATGATTAAGAGAGTAAAAGAAGGTGAAGATTTAGAAGGAATTGCTAAAGAAATTTCTGAAAGAGACTATATAAAAACTCAATTTAAATATTTAATAGATTCAGGTATTATAAAAAATGATATGGATTTTGCAAATCTATTTAAAGGATGGTTTGAATCTTATAAAAAGAATTTAACAAATAATTTTGTGAGGTGATAAATTTGAGTTTAAAGGATATTAAACAAAAGGCTTTGGAAGAGCATATTCCTATTCTAATGGATGATACTTTAGAAGTAATAAAAGAGATTTTAGTAAAAGAAAAACCTACAAGGATATTAGAAATAGGAACAGCAACAGGTTATTCATCTATATGCTTTGCCACAATTTTATTAGAAAATTGTAGGGGCGGAACCCTGTGTCCGCCCGTAATAATTGATACAATAGAACTAGACGAGACAAGAGCAAACGAAGCAATAGAAAATATAAAACAAATGGGATTAGAAAAAAATATAAATGTATTAAAAGGGAATGCAGTAGAAATATTACCAACGTTAAATGAGAGCTATGATATAATATTTATAGATGCTGCAAAAGGAAAATATCCTATATTTTTAAAAGAAGCTATTAGACTATCACATAAAGGAAGCACAATACTTGCAGATAATATTTTATACAAAGGATATGTTATGAGTGATTATAACAAACACAAACAAAGAACAGCAGTAACTCACTTAAGAGAATACATAAAAGAAATAACAGAAAATCCAAAACTTGATACCAATATTTTAGAGGTTGGGGATGGATTAGCGATAAGTAAAGTTATATAAAGAGATATGGAGATTATTTATGAATCAAAAAAGAGATGAATTCTTAGAAACACTTGCTGTAGAAGCAGGAGCAAACGGAAACGAAGGAACTATTATAAGAAAGCCAACAATAGGAGAAATTGCAGATGGTTACAAAAATTTTATAAATGATTTAGGAGAAGGTTTCTTAGAATTTGTAGAAGCTTATAATAGATGTATACAAATTGCAAAAAGAAATAAAATGATTGATAAAGCTTGTTTAACAGCAAGAATAAAAGATTTTTCAAGCTCTCTAAAGAATACAGAAGTTAAGCTATTGGATGATGTTTTTGGAATGCAGTTAGTTACAGGTCCAAAGCTAGGACCAGATAAAAAAGAATTGACAGAAACTGAAAAAGAAGAATCTGAACTAGAAAAAGAATTTTTGATTTTATTTAATAGTTTGATAATGGATATTCAAAATCATAAAAAATATAATAAAGATAATGGATATATAGCTTATCACTGTACAAGCGATTTTAAATTAGATACTGAAAATTTGCAGCAGCGTGTAATAGAGATAGTGGAAAATATGGAAGCTAGAGAATACAAATACTCAAAACATGAACCACAATATGAAAAGGATAAGATGGTAAAAGTGTTTCCAAATTTAATGAAAAAAATAAAGGAACCTGTACAATTAAATTTAATTGTACAAGCATTACAAGAAATGATAGAATTAATGGAATTAGCGCAAATTGAAATAAAGGAAACTCCACTTGTTGAATTTCATTTTATGACATCTGATGTAGAAGAAAATTCTATAACAGGAAAAGCAAGTCATTCAGCATATAAAAGAGATGAAACTAAATTAGTAAGACAATTTTTTAATGATGGAAGAATGTTTAGAGGAATAAATATTCCTTTAAAATTTGAAGCAGATGAAAATGGTGTTCATATGACAGATGTTTATGATATAATATCAAAGAAATGGCCATTCCTAAAAACTAATATTGAAGATAGAAGAAATAAAGGGAAAGAAAAAACAGATATAGAAAGGAATTTAAGATTTGACATGTTATTAGCATCTCAATTTTCATTTTTAAGAAAATATATTGGAGTGGATGATTCCCAATTTCCAGAAAAGTATAAGCAAGAAAAATGGGGAGTATTAAAAGGAATTTGGGTTGCAAACAGAATAGATTTTTCTCGTGGATTTGAACAAGATATAGGTAAGACAGTACTAGAAGGTATAGGAGAAATGTGGTAAAGGAGTAAAAAATATGGATAAACCGGAGCTATTAGCGCCAGCAGGTTCTTTTGAAAAAGCAAAAACAGCTTTTTTATATGGAGCAGATGCTGTTTATATGGGAACATCTAAACTATCATTACGTTCTAGGGTTAACACTAGTGATGATGAATTGGTAAAAACCATAGAATATGCACATTCAATTAATAAAAAAGTATATGCGGCTTTAAATATATATGCAAGAGATAATATGTACGAAGAAGTAAAAAAACAAGCTCAAATTTTAAATGAAGCAAAAGTAGATGGAATTATAGTTTCAGATGGAGGAGTATTAGAAACTTTAAAAGAATATGCTCCAGATGTAGATTTACATATTAGTACTCAAAGTAATATAGTAGGATATCATGCGGGAAACTTTTGGTATAAAAACGGTGCGAAAAGAATAGTTTTAGCAAGAGAGTTAAATAAACAGGAAATAAAAGAATTAATGGACAACAAGCCAGAAGATTTAGAAGTGGAAATGTTTATACATGGTGCTATTTGTTATGCATATTCTGGAAGATGCCATTTGAGCGATTTTCTAGCTTCAAGATGTGGAAATTTAGGAGATTGCGCACAAAGTTGTAGATGGGCATATAACCTTTACTTAGAAGAAAAAAACAATCCAGGGAATTTAATGCCAGTCCAAGAAGATGAACATGGTACATATATACTTTCATCGAAAGATTTATGCTTAATAAAAGAACTTCCAGAAGTTGTCGAGATGGGAATCGATAGTTTAAAAATAGAAGGAAGATTAAAAACAGAATATTATCTTGCAACAGTTATAAATACATATAGAAATGCAATTGATGATTACTTAAAAAATCCTAATGGATATGATTACACAAAATATTTGAAAGAATTAGAAAAAACAAAAACAAGAGGACTAACAACATTTTATTTTAACGATAAAAGCAATAAAGATTTTCAAGAATACGAAGGAAAACAATATAATCCAGATTATGAATTTGGTGGGAAAATTCTAGACTTAATATCCGAAAACAAATATGTAATAGAGATAAGAAATAGATTACAATTAGGAGATACATTAGAATTATTAATTCCGAATCAATTAGAGACGGAAACATTTAAGATAGAAAAAATGTGGGATTCTGAAACTAAAAAGGAAATTGACCATGTAAATCCTGGAAAAGAAGGACAAACAGTAATCTTAGAAATACCATACAAAGCAGAAAAAGGATGGATTTTAAGAAGGAAGAAATTCTAGGGAATGTCCCTGAAAATCATCAATTTATTGAGAATTTTGGGACTGTCCTGAAT
>JAZSCD010000150.1:0-11902 GCA_045602745.1 Clostridia bacterium
CCTTCAACACAACATTTGATAACATTTTCTTTTAATTGTTCTTGTTTATTCATTAAATATCTCATCTCCTTATGTTTCCCAGAGGGTATCATTTTCATGAGATATTTTCATAGGGTAATATTATCACAGATTAATTACACATTCTAAATTTTGCAGTTGTAAAAATTATGTAAATGTGATATACTTATATGTAATAAATTTTTATTAGTCCTGTTTTGCAGGCATGATATATAGACAGTTATTATAAAAAAATTATTTTAAGGAGCTGAAAATTTATGCAAAAAGTACCAGTTTATAAGTGTGTCTGTGAGTGTTGTGGGCGTGAATTCGACTCAGAATACGAGTGCAGAGCGCATGAGCGAGAAACTCGTGAAAGAGAAGAGCGTAGAAGAAACTGCCCCCATTGCTATGGAACAGGTTATGTAACGCAATCAAGTGGCGGAGATTTTGTAGGTACATACTTTGGTATGTCTTACTATACACCTACACGTGTGCATAAAGTACCTTGTCCACACTTCAGACGCTAATAACAGAGGCTATTAACTATGTAAAAGGAAGCAATTAGCTTCCTTTTACATAGTTCTAATTTTATTTAATATATATTCCTCAACCATACTTTCAATCATATTGTTGTATCTAGCAATAACAATAAATTCATTTGTTTTAGGTTCAGGATATGTTTGTTTTAATTCTTCTTCAATAAATGATTTATATTCTATAAGTTCTTTTTCTTTTTCATAAAGATAATCCATAAGAGTACAATTTATAGTTAATTCACTATATTTTATAGGTTTATATTCCTTTAAATATTTTTTTAATATAATTCCATATTTACCTAAAGCCATTTTGTTTTACCACCTTTCAAACTTGTATCTAATTTCAATATTGATATAAATTCTAGTTCACATATATGTATGTCTCCGGTCTTGGGGAGCCAAAATAAAAAGTCTGTTTTTAAACGGACTTTTTATTTTGCATTTAAAAAGGAAGGACTCGAAAAGGAGGTTGCCGAGTCTAGTGTTTGCGAAGCAAGCGATAGACGAAGGCTAAAATAGTCCAGTGGACTATTTTACCGACGCGGCTTGCTGAGTCCAACGGGAGAACAAACAAAATTCACTAAAAATAAATTATGTAGGGGTCGTAGTCCTCGGCGACCCGAATTCAGAGGAATTTATATAGATAATAAGAGAATGTAGAGTAAATGTAGGGGCGACTATCAGTCGTCCGCTCTTACAAAGCCTTGCTTAAGAAATTTATTAAAAGCTATAGTATACTTTAATAAAACCATATGATATAATCTTAAAAGGTGATAAGTGTATGGAAATAAATATTAGAAGAGCAAATATAAATGACTTAAGTTATATACAAGAACTAAATAACTCTCTTTTTGAGTTAGAATATAATAATTTTGATGATACTTTAAAAGTAGGATGGCCTTTTGAAAATGAAGGTAAGAAATATTTTGAATATATGATAAAAAATGAAATAGTATTTTTTGCAGAAGTGAAAGAAAAAATAGTTGGATATTTAGCAGGAACTATTTGTAAAGAAGTAAGTTATATAACAGAATCTTTTGCAGAATTAGATAATATGTATATAAATGAAGAATATAGAAGATTTGGAATAGGAACGTTATTAATTAATGAATTTAAGAAATATTGCAAAGGAAAGAATATACAAAATATAAAAGTAACAGCTTCAGCTAAAAATAATAAAGCTATTAATTTTTATATGAAAAATGGATTTGAAGATTACAATGTAACTTTAAAATATAAAATTTAGGAGGAAATATGAATAATAGATTAACGCGAAGATTTATTTTAAACAATACCGAAAATTTAAAAAATCTAAATTTTAGTATTCCTATAAGATATGAAAGATATTATATAAATGATAATTTGCGAATTCAAAAAAAACATAATATATATGAAAAACAAGTTTTAATAGATAATAATATTGTATTAAGAGAAAAAATTGACATAAATGAATTTGAGGATTTGAAGAAAAAAGCCTATAAAGAAATTATTAGAGATAGTTATGTGTATTTAGATGATGAAAAAATATCAATAAAGAAATATTACGGTATGTATGAGGGACTAATAAGAATAGAAGTAAAATTTGAAACCGAAAAGGAAATGAAAGAATATCAAAGGTTAATATGGATGGGAGAAGAAATAACTGATTCTTTATTAGCTTTCGACAGAGATTTAAGCAAATTAGATAGAGAGTTGTTTTTAAAAGAATTAAATAAATATATTTAATTTTAAAATTAATTTTGAAAATAAGGAGAATAAGATGGATTTGAAAAATTTTAACTTAGCACCGTTTTATGCGATTGATCAGGAATGGGCTTTATTGACTTATTCCACAAAGCGAAGTAGATAGATTTTATAAAACAGAGCCTGTACATAGAATGTATATAGGTGAAGTTATTGATATTATAGATAAGAGAAAATAGATTAATAGAAAGAGGTACTAAATATGGGGTATTTATTTGCAATAGTATCATCATTGTTTTTTACAGCTTATGTTGTACCAAAAAAGTTATCAAAACAAACACCAATTAAATATAGTATGTTTATGGGATTGGGATTTTTTATTGTATCTTTAATTATGTTTTATTTAAATAAGATACTGTATTATAATCCAAAGGAAACACTTTTAAATCCAATATTATTATTATCGGGTTTTGGTGGAGTTTTATGGCTATTAGGTTCTGTATTTTTCTTAACAGCGATTGATAAGATAGGATTATCAAGGTCAAATCAATGGAAAAATTTACAAGGGCCAATTGGTGCTATTTTGACATTGATTTTTTTATCAGAATTTATGCAAATAAGAATAATATATATTATATTAGCAATTGTATTTATACTAATGTCTGCAATGCTATTTACAATTAAAAATAATAAGGAAAAAATTGTAGATAAAAAAGGAATTATTTATGCAGTATTATCGGCAATATTTTTTGGAATAAATGCATTAATACAAAAATATGCGACAAACAATGGCTTAATATATTCTCAACAAGTGTATTTTTCAGGTTTAGTATTTGTATCTTCAATAATATATCTGTTAGTAACTGAAAAAAACATTAATGCTTTAAAAAATATTAAAAAAAGAGATAATATTTTAGGAATTATAGGGGGATGTACGTATTTCTTTGCTTCGTTTTTCTCAACATTAGCATATAAATACATACCTGGATCAATAGCATTTACTATAGTTCAATTAAATGCAGTATGGACTGTATTAGTAGGAATAATAATATTTAAAGAAATTGATTTTAAAAAACATTGGTTAAGAATATTATTAGGAATACTATTAGCAATTATAGGAGTAATAATGTTATTGTTTGCACAAAAGTAGTTTAAAACGTATATTTGTAATTTAATCATTATGAACAACAGCTATAACATATGTGATTGCTGTTGTTTTAAATAGTAGAGTAATGTAGGGGCGACTAGCAGTCGCCCGCCCATACAAAGCCTTACTTAAAAATATTAATAGTAAAAACGAGGTATTAGAATTATCTAAACACCTCGTTTTTATATTAAATTTTAATTACCTATATCGGCCATAAAAACCTTTATTATGAGGATTAGGTCTAGCAAGAGTTTGCAATTCTCCATCAACTTTAAACCTTACACGGTATCCCTTATAAGAAGTTCCTAAAAGCGGATTTTCAAAAAGATATTCAAATTTAATCCATTCAACTTCGTTAGCCCAATCGGATTTAGAATAACGAAGTTTGCTTCGCCAACCACTATCTGTAGTATTCGGATCTTCGTTAGTGCCAATTGAAATACCGGTAACCATATTGTTAATATTTTTTTGGTCTATTAAAGCACGTTTTATTGCTTCTATAACATCAATATTCATATCATCATAATTGCAATCCATTATGTCGGCAAATAATTCACCTTCATTAAGTAAGTTTAATATTACAATAGCAACACGTTTGTTTTCACCATTTATAATTTCTATGGCATGTGTATTGCTTAAAGTAAATACATTTTCGGCTTCAACACGATAATATGTAGAATTCTTTTCCCGAAAAGAATTTGTAAATGGTATATAACTTTGCAAAGAGTTAAGATTTAAGTATCTGTAACGTAATCCAGAAACACTTGAAAAATCTTCAGTTTCCAAAATCATTTTTCTTGTACCTTTTTTATATTCTCTTTCTGAAAGGCTATATAAATGAAGAATTTTATCAGCAATTTTAGGTTCAATATTTTTTTCACCTTCGAAAAGTTGCTGCACAAAATTTTTATTAATATGATTAGCTTTTCCGTGGAATACATATTGTGGTGCAGTTTCTATTACAAATTGAGCTGAAAGTTCAACACCAGATTTTTTTGCTTCTACTATAAAGAAATTATATCCTTCTAAAAAAGCAAAAACATATGGATGAAATTCTTTATTTGTAATGTTACTTTGAACAAAATCAACTGCAGATTTTGGAACAGAAAACATCAAATCTTGTTTCTTTCGATTTTCATTAGGAAAACGTTCTAACCTTGAACGATATAGTTTAGTAAGGTCCAATTTGGAAATTAACCATTCTGCTTGACTAAGACAATAATCACCATTAAGTGAACCAAGACCGATGTATAATCTAACTATCCTTTCTCTTAAGGAAGAAGAATTTTCACTTGATGATAATGCATTGTCAAAATTTGTAGTATTCATGTTTAGCCATTTACGCACAAACTCAACTGATGTTGGAAGAATTGCCATAAGTTTAGGGTCAGGAAGTTTTTTTGCTACTTGTGCCCAAGTATGAATCTGCAACTGATATCCATTCCAATCCCAACAACTTACCCATGAGGAACTTAAATTTTCAAGTTCTTCTTTATTTTTTACACCGTTTAGTTGACAAAGTTTTTCTTCATCATATACATAGATATTATCTTTATCAACAAGTATAAAATTAGGGGTTGAATATTTACTACAGTTTATTGAAATATAATTGCCTAGTAAACTTATTGTCTCACATTTTATTTTAGAAACATCAACAATTTGTGAATGATTATCATAAGTAAAAATTAGCTTACTCAATGAATGGTCATGATACAGCTCTAATTTGGTATTATGCTTAATAAGGCGAGCTGGAATTGTTATAGAACTTAAGTCTCGTAGCCAATAAAATACATCTTTTTTAATGCCACTTATATATGGTGGGCATATAAAATTTCCTCGGCAATTTTCAGCAGATGAAGAAACATATTTCAAGATTGAATTCCCTTTAGAATCTGTTGAGAAACTACACATTTTTTCCCAAAACTCTTCTCGTAATTGTTGCAAATTAAAAGAAGAAACTTCTTTAAATTTTTTTACAATTTTAATGCAATCAATAAGAGAGAAGTTTTCTACAAAAAAGTTGTCATTAATGTTTCTTAAAGGAATTCTGCCAATTTCAATATGCCTTTCTGATGAAGTTTTTTGAACCCATTCCATATCACTTAAAAGTTTAGAAACTTCATTTACATGATTGTTTCGGACATCGTTTAAATGAATATCGTTATCAAACTCCCATGTCATACTCAAAATATCAAAACTTTGAGCAGCGAGAATTCTATCGCGAAAACCATTCATTAAATCATTAACTTTTATAGTTAATATTTTGGTTTCTTCTGCATAAAAAGCTGCATCAAGAGTGGTAGGGGTTTCAGAAGCTTTGTAAGAAAGTTCTTCGATTGTTTGCTGAGCTTTTTCATAATCAAATTCAAGTCCTTGAATTTTTTTGCTTTTTGCTACAGATACAATTTCTTCAATTCTTGAAATACAGTCCTGAAGTTCTTCAAGTACTAAATTAAGCATTTCAGTGTATTCTTCAGAAGAAAATGCATTATTATACGCACCAGTAGCAAGCTCAGAAAACATATCAAAAATTTCATTTTTTCGGTCATACTCCAAATTTAAAAATTGTAAAACTGCTCTTTTTTGTTTTTCATTTTCAATATCTGTAGATGAACTCTTTTTACCCCAGTGTTTCTTTTTAGAAGTTTTTTTGCTTGCATAATACTCATAAACATTAACAGAAACAGGATTACTTGCATCAAATAAAGCACGCTTTTCGGGAGTTCCTATTAATTCCCAAGCAGCATTAAGCTCTTTCATTTTTTCTTCAGCAATACTTATTTCTTCAGCTGTATGAAATAAATCAGGATGCCATTTCCGTGCTAATTTCCTATAAGCCGTTTTTATGGTTTCTTCTTTAGCGTTTCGTTCAACACCTAAAACTTCATAGGGATTCATTAATGTACCTCCAATTCTTTAATATTTGCTGTTTTTAGTATGCTGCCAAATATAGCTTAAAAGTAATTTGGCAGCATATGTGTTAAAGAGAAACTTTAACTTATTAATATAAAAGTTTAGTATCTCTAGCCTTGATTCCCAAGGGATTAGCTGCATGAGCCTCAATTGCTTTAGCCCAGTCATCCGGAACAGTACCAGTTGTACGAAGACCATCTAATAAATCTTCAATTGTTTGGAAAATGATTTTTATACCATCTCCAGAACGATCAAAGTTCACGGCATTATTAGGGTTTATTCCTAGCTCTGATGCATAAGTTTTTGCACTATTAGGAGTCATATATTCATCATTGTAAAGCAAGAAAATGTGTTCACCACAGGAAATCTTACTTTTAATTAAATTCTGAACTTCATCTAATGAGTGCTCGCTATAGCCATTTTGTCCATCAGTTATAATCAAATGTAATTTATGATTAACATCTGTAGATTTAACTGAGTTAACAGCATAAATTATTGCATCATAAATGTTGGTGTTTCCGGGACATTCCCAGGGATCAATGGGTACAAATTGTTTTGAATCAATGTTGACGAATTGTGGATAAATTCTATCGTCAAAAAGTGTAAGCGAAAGTTTTGTTGTATAAATCTTTCGTGCTTGTCTTGAGGCAAAGTTGTTTATCTCGATAGCAATAGTACAGGATGTTCCGTTCATAGAGTAGCTACAATCAATAATAAAGTTTACATCAGAAGAATTCCGTGCAATTTCTGCCATTAAACTTTGATTGTCGATTGATGAAGCAAAACCATCAATTGCTTTTGAAATATCAACTTTTTGAGGTTTGACACTTCTGTTTTGGCGTAATGACGCCAGTTTGGTCAGAGAGCCATTAGGGTTATCCACTTTGTTGTTACTCATTTTAAAGATCCTCCTTTAAATTTATAGGTTGATATTGAGGCATTAGCCTCTGCTAAAAAGTGAACACATGTATAATATCACAAAGTTACATAAAAGTCAATTTATGGTAACGTTGAAACACTTATAAATAATAAAAATATATGGTAGAAAGAAGTTGTAAATTAATATAGCAATTTATATAAAAATATACTATAATTAAATAGTAATAAATATACCGCAAATAGATAGGTGAATAATTAATGAAAATAGGTTTTTTTGATACAGGACTTCGGTGGAGCAACTATATTTAGAAATGTTTATAAACAAATCAATGCAGATTATATTTATATGGCAGATACAAAAAATGCTCCATATGGTTTAAAAACTATAGAAGAAGTAAGAGAGTTAACACAAAAATGTATGCAAGAATTAATATTAAAAGGATGTAATATTATAGTAGTTGCTTGTAATACAGCAACTAGTGCAGCCATAGAATATTTAAGAGAAAAATATCCAAATACAATATTTGTTGGAACAGAGCCAGCTATAAAACCAGCATTAGAAAAAGAAAAAAATAAAAAAATAATATTAACAGCAACTACTTTAACTTTAAAAGGGGAGATGTTAAAGAAATCACTACAACGTTTAAATGCAGAAAATAAAGTTACATTATTACCGCTTGATAAACTAGTAGAATATTCAGATTTTGAGGATACAATAAAATATGATTTAGCATATGAATATTTAAAAGATAAATTTTCTAAATTAAATTTAGATGAGTATTCTGGAATTGTTTTAGGATGTACACATTTTCCAATTTTTAAGAATGAAATTAGAAAATTACTCCCACGTGAAATAGAAATTTTTGATTCTACAGAAGGAATTACAAACAATTTAAAAACAATTCTAAACAAAAATTATCCAGAATATGAATATAACAAAAAAAGTGTAGAATTAGTATTAACTAATTACACTAAACAATTTGAAGAAAAATTTTTTGATATAATAAAATAAATAAAATGTAGAGGCAGTGCTTGCTCTGCACAAATAAATCAAAATGTATAATTGACAAAATTAGCAATTTATGGTATAAATTATAATTATAGTAAAAGCAATGAAAAGAAATAGTATATATTTATGAACTTTTAAGAGAAGAGTTGGTTGGTGAAAAACTTTAAGGAATTAAATATAGAACCAGTCTTGGAGCTATAAGACAGAAAATAAAAAGTAAGCCTTATCGGAAGTCCACCGTTATCAAAGGATATAATGTTTAATATAAACATTAATTGAGTGTAGAAGAAATTCTAAATATAGGTGGTAACACGGATAAGATATTCGCCCTAAATTATTAAAATTTAGGGCGTTGTTTTTTATCTGCGGGTCGACGAGGACTGCGACCCCTACAATTAAATATGAAATTACGTGTAGGGGCAGGGTTCCACCCCTGCCCGAATAAGCAAGTAATTATTGAAAGGAGAAAATAAAATGAGATTAAGTGAAGAGTTTTTTTATACATTAAGAGAAAACGCAAGTGATGAAGATTCAGTGTCTGGAAATTTATTAGTAAGAGGAGGATATATTACAAAAATTAGCAATGGTATATATGCAAAACTTCCATTAGGAGTTAAACTTACAGAAAACATAAAAGAAATAGTAAGAAATTGTATGAATGAAAAAGGTGCAACAGAAGTTACTATGCCAGCATTAATTCCAATAGAAATATTTGAAAAAACAGGTAGAGCAGAAAATTTTGGAAGTTCAATGTTTTCACTTCACGATAGAGTTAATAGAAAATATGCATTAGGACCAACTGATGAAGAAATGTTTGCATTAGTTTCACTTAATAAAGTTAGATCATACAAAGATTTACCATATACTATTTATCAAATCGGAACAAAATTTAGAGATGAAATGAGACCAAGATTAGGTTTAATTAGAACAAGAGAATTTACAATGAAAGATGCATATAGTTTTGATGTAAATTTAGAAGGATTAGATAAATCATATAACAAAATGTTTGAAGCATATAAAAAAGTATTTGAAACAGTAGGGTTAGACTTTGTTATAGTAAGAGCAGATACAGGTGTTATGGGAGGATTATTATCAGAAGAATTCCAAGCAATAAGTAGTGCTGGAGAAGATATTCTTGTTTTATGCGATTCTTGTGATTATGCATCAAATATAGAAATTAGTAAAAATGTAGTTTCAGAAAGAGAAAAGGTAGAAGAAAAAGAATTAGAATTAGTAGCAACTCCAAATCATCATACAATTGAAGAAGTTTGTGATTACTTAAAATTAGATATAAAACAAACTGTTAAAGCAATGCTTATGAATGTAGATAATGAACTTGTTATTTTATTTATAAGAGGAGATAGAGAACTAAACGAATCTAAAGTTCTTAAATTATTAGGAGCAAAAGAGATAAGCTTTGCAGATGATGAGCTAATTGGGGCTTCAAATGCAGTAGCAGGATATACAGGACCTATTGGATTAAACTCTAAAATTGTAGTAGATGATGAAGTATTAAATATGACAAACTTCTGCTGCGGAGCAAACAAAGAAGGATATCACTATATAAATGCAAATGTTAAAGACTTTAAATATGATATAACTGGAGATATAGTAAATGTTAAAGAAGGTGATATTTGTCCAAAATGTGGTGGAAAATTAGTATTCAAAAAAGGAATAGAAGTTGGAAACACATTTAAATTAGGAACAAAATATTCAGAAGGAATGGGATTAAATTATTTAGACGAAAATAACAAACTAAATCCAGTAGTTATGGGGTCATATGGTATAGGAATAGAAAGAATTGCAGCAGCTATTGTAGAGCAAAACAATGATGAAAAAGGAATAATTTGGCCAATGAGTGTAGCTCCATACAAAGTAGCAATTGTAGTAATAAATACTAAAGATGAAGCTCAATTAAATGCAGGAAATGAATTTTATAAAAAATTAAACGAAATGGGAATTGACTGCTTAATAGATGATAGAACAGAAAGAGCTGGAGTAAAATTTAATGATATGGACTTAATTGGAATTCCACTTCGAATAACAATTGGAAAGAAAATAGGAGACAATATAGTAGAATTAAAATTAAGAAATAGTGACCAAGTAAAAGAGTGCAATGTTGAAGATATAATAGATGAAGTAAAGAATATTGTTAGCAAATAATATTTGAAGGTGATGAAATTGAAAATTAGAGATTTATTTAAAAGAAAAAAAGAAAGTAACATTAATATTCAAAGTGATATTACACAAGAATTTGAAATACAAATTCAAGGTGATGTAAATTTGTTTAAAGATGAAAAAGAAAAAATATTACAAGGAGCTAAGCAATTATTGGAAATTGGAAAAGCCGACGATATGCAAGACGCTATAATTTCAATTGGTGTTATGTTTAGAGGACTTAAATTTAGTGAGGTTCAAAAAACAAAAGATGGTAAAACAATTATAGTGTTTAGTGAAGTTGGAGAAAAGCAATCTCATAATAAAAGAGAAGAATTAGTAGAACAGTTGTCTAATAATGGAGAGTATTTAAATATAGAGAAGATATCAAGTGGAAAATATAGTGGAAATAAGAGTGGTGAAAATGAAATATTTAGATAGTTTAAGTGAAGAAACAAAACAGTATTATAAAATCCTATCAGAAGAATTTCCTGTGTTTTTAAAAGAATATATAGAAACACCAGCTATGCTTAGATTAGATGGAATAAGTATGTTTCCTGGCTGTGACCATACAAAAATTTTAAAAATAAAAAATTTTAATTCAAGATTAAAACACAGCATAGGAGTAGCTTTAATTGTATGGAATTTTACAAAAGATAAAAAGCAAACATTAGCAGGATTATTTCATGATATTTCAACACCTGCATTTAGTCATATTGTAGATTTTATGCATGGAGATTATTTAAAACAAGAAAGCACAGAAGATTTAACTAAACATATGATTGAAAATTCAAAAGAGATAATGCAATTACTTTATAGAGATAAAATACAAGTAGAAGAAGTTTGTGATTATCATATGTATCCAATAGCAGATAATGATACACCAATGCTATCAGCAGATAGATTAGAATATACATTTAGTGATGGACTTCAAATTGAAGGAATATTTAATTTAGATTCTATTAATAGAGTGTATAGTAATTTAGAAGTGTTAAAGAAAGAAAATAACGAATTAGAACTTGGATTTAAAAATGTAGAGTGCGCAGAAGAATTTGTAATAAATGCAAATAAATTATGGAAAATTGTATCTACTGGAAACGAAATTAATTTAATAATGCAATTTTGGACAGATTACTTAAAAAAATTAATAGACAATAAATATATTAAAGAACAAGATTTATATAAAATGTCGGAACAAGAAGTTATAAATAAAATAAAAGAACAAGATGATATAAATATGATAAATGTGTTTAATAAATTTCAAAATTCAACTAAAATTGGAAGAAGCAATATAGAAATAAAAGATAAGTACTGTACAGATGCCAAAGGAAAAAGACGATATATAAATCCTCTAGTAAATACAGACAAAAAAATAGCGAGAGTAACAGAAATATCAAATACAGCCAAAGAAATAATAGAAAAAGTAAAAGTATTTGAAGATAGCAAATATGCATATTTAGATTTTGAATTCTAAAACTTGCATTTTGTAGAAAAATGTAGTAATATCTGATTAAATAACAAAAGACACTAAATAAAATAGTGTCTTTCAAAATGTAATTTAGGAGGAATATTATGGAA
>JAZSCD010000151.1:0-7869 GCA_045602745.1 Clostridia bacterium
ATAAATAAATCTCTAAATAATGAACTGGATTATCAATATAATAGACATAGTGTAAGACAAAAAAGACCTGAAAAAGAAATTGGTATTCATTCTATAAGAGGTGGTACAGAAGTTGGAAAGCATACTGTACTGTTTCTTCGGAGAAAATGAAAGTTTTGAAATCACACACACTGTTACTTCAAGAAGTATTTTTGCAGAAGGTTCATTAAAAGCTGCTAGATTTTTGGTTGAGCAAAAAAGTGGATTGTATAATATGAAAGATTTGATTTAAAACGAACGAATAGGGACAGACCCCTTTTGTCCAGAATTTAATCCGGACAAAAGGGGTCTGTCCCCATTCGTTCGTTAGAATATATTCTTCAAATTGGTCTTTTCTTTTTCTTTTATATGTTTTACTAAAAAAATTGATGTGTCTAAATCTTCCATGCTACCTTCTATATCTCCTATTTTTATTTTTGATTTCATTCTTATTAAAGATGTTTCTATTAAATCTATTTCATCATGTAATACTATTACTGACCATTTTTCGTTTATTTTTTCCCACTCACCATATATATCATCCGATTTTTGCTCTAACTCCTCTTCACTTGTTTTGTTTTCTTCTATAGCAGTTTTTAAATCTTCTAATTTGCCTACTAATACATTAACTGTATCATTAAGATATTTTTGAGTATATATAGCTCCGCCAAATATAATTATTAATATTATAATAATAATTGTTGTTTCTCTCATTTAGCCCCCTCTTTTGATTGACAAAATATCTGTCCTTTTCCATCATATGTTACAACTAATGCTTGATGAGGTTTTATTTTAAATTTTTCTACTTCTTTTACTAGCCAATTATAATCTCTTCCTATTGTTTTTAAGTTTTGATGCATTACTTTACCATCTATTACTAAGTCATATGGAATCCCTTCATATTCTGGCAAAATTCCAAAATCTTCGGGAATTGTATTTCTTTTTTCTGGTTTTTGAATAACTGTTACTTGTCCACTTGTTTCTAATATTGCATATTCTACATCACCAATATTAAATACATTACTTTCTCTTAATCTTTCTTGTAATTCATTTATAGTAAATTTTTCTTTTTTCATTGTTTTTTCATCAATTTTACCTCTATATATTAAAATTGATGGCTTTCCACATATTATACTTCTTCCTCTTATACTTTTTAAATTTATTATTGCTATTATTAATTGTATTAGTAGCAGAGCAAGTATTGGAATTATTCCATTTGTTATTGGTATTCCTGTATCTCCCATTGGAACTGCTGCTAAATCTGCTATCATCATAGCAATAACAAGTTCAAAAGGTTGCATTTGCCCAAGTTCTCTTTTTCCCATTAATCTCATTATTATTAGTACCAATATGTATAGAATTAGTACTCTTATAAAAGTATTTATCATTTATTTCTCCTTGATTTTGCCGAATTATAATTTGATAATGTGTAGGAGCGGAATCTATTTCCGCCCGAGCAGATATGGAATTTGCCCCTACAACGTTTATAATATATTCAATCATCCAAATTACAATTAATTTTTCACAATTTTAAATTTTCATTTATATTTTTCTCATTTTTTATACAAAATATTCCTGAAAAAAAATTTTTTGAATATTTATTATTTAATAGTTAATAATATATTCATAAAATACTTTTAAAAAGAGTACATCAAAACTAAATATATAGGAGGTTTTTTTAATGTCAGACAATCATCAATCAAACGTACAAACAACAAATACTATGAATACAGTTTGGCAAATTGCTGGTAGATTAATTGCTGCAGGAATAGTTCTTGCAATTACAGCTTTTTTTACCCCTGGATTTACAATTAATAATTTTTGGTCTTTATCTATTGCCGCTGTAGTTCTTACTTTGCTAGACTATTTAATTACAAAATTTACTGGTTTGCATGCTAGCCCGTTTGGTAAAGGTTTTGTTGGTTTTATGTTATCTGCTGTTATACTTTATATTACTCAATACTTCGTTGCTGGGTATTCTATTTCTTGGATAGCAGCAATAATTGGTGCTTTAATCTATGGTATTATTGATTATTTCATACCAGGTGAATCACAAATGTAAAAAACGGACTTTATTAGTCCGTTTTTTAATATTAATTCGTTACTACAGTTGTTGTATTAATATATTCAATATACATCGATAATCTAATTTCAGTTTCTAGTAATTCTATATAATACTCATTATCTTTATAATATATCTTATCTAAATCACAATTTACTATTGTTTCTCCTGTTTTCAAGTCTACTATTCCATATTTCTTATCTTTACACACTATTAAACCATCTTGATCATTATTCAAATTTTTTATTATAATTAATGGTTTTTCTTGTTTCGAATTTGTAAAATATCCTATTTCATCATATTCTAAATTTACTATTATTTTTCCTTCTTCATCTATTATGCCATATTTATCATTTAATTTTACTTGATATAATAATGGTGAATAATTAATTGGCTTTAAATCTTCATACTTAAGATTTACCAATATTTCTCCTTCTTTTGATAAAACTCCATATTTATTATCATTAGAGACAATAAAATTTTGACTTGATTCATTATAATTAATTGTTGAATATTTATATCCTATTATTGGTTTTAAATTTAAATCTAATACTCCCATTCTTTTACTCTTATTTGTTGCTATAATCATATTATAAGCTATCGCCTTTTTACTATTAATTTCATAGCTTAATTCTATTTCTTGATCTTCATTTTTAATTTCTTCTTCATACAATTCTATTATATAATTAGGCGTCTTTATATTTATTGTATTATAACTTTCATTATAAAAATAACTCAAATTACATCCTACATTTAAATCTTCTAATGCTATGTATAATTTGTTATTTAATTTTATAATACTATTTTTTAATTCATAATATTCATAATCTGTATAAGAATCCTTTGTTGTCTTATATACTATTTTTTTATTTGCTTCAAATCCTATTATTTGCCCCTCAGAATTTTCAATATATCCCTTATTATTATCTTCTACATATTCTAAATATCCACCTCTTAAGTATCCATATTCTGTTAGTGGTGCAATTTCTTCTATTGAAATATATTTTTTTCCAGCTTCATCTGATATTAGCATTCCTTCTTTTATAGTAGTATCTATGTCATTAACTTTCATTGTTAAAATATTAGTTTTTTCTTGTTTTAATAAAAAAATTGCTATAAGTAAACTTATTAATAAAACAATTGAAATTATTAATAAGGTTAAAACTATCTTTTTACCTTTAGATTCTTTTTTATTTTGAGTTCCTTGTTCTAATAAATCCATTTTTATTCCTCCTACTCTTTTGTATAACCATACTTATTATAAAATTCATTTTTAAATGTTAATAAGTTATCATTCTCTATCTCTATTTTAACTCTTTCCATTAATTTAGTCAAGTACCTTAAATTATGAATTGATAGTAATCTTACTCCTAAAATTTCATTTGTTTTTATTAAATGTCTTATATAAGCTCTTGTATAATTCTTACATGTATAGCAATCACATTCACTATCTAATGGATTCCAATCTCTTTCATATGTAGCATTTCTAACAACAACTTTTCCATTCCAAGTCATGGCTGTTCCATTTCTTGCAATTCTTGTAGGAAGTACACAATCGCACATATCTATTCCTGCAATTGCTGCTTCTATTAAATAATCTGGTGACCCTACTCCCATTAAATATCTTGGTTTATCTTTTGGCATTAGTGGAGCTGTATATTTTAAAACTTTTAAATATTCTTCTTTTGGTTCTCCGCACACTTATTCCACCTATTGCATACCCTGGAAAATCTAACGCCACCAAATCTTCTACTGATTTTTTTCTTAAGTCTTCGTAAAAGCCTCCTTGTATTATTCCAAATAGTGCTTGTTTTTCTGTATTTTTATGTGCTTCCTTGCATCTTACAGCCCATCTTGTTGTTCTTTCCATTGAATTTTTAGTATATTCATATGTAGATGGATATGGACAACATTCATCAAAAGACATTATAATATCTGCACCTAAAGCTTCTTCTATCTCCATTACTTTTTCTGGAGAGAAAAAATGCTTACTTCCATCTAGATGAGATTTAAATTCTACTCCTTCTTCAGAAATAGTCCTTAAATCACTTAAACTAAAAACTTGAAATCCTCCACAATCTGTTAAAATTGGTCTATCCCAATTCATAAATTTGTGAAGTCCTCCTGCTTCTTTTACCAGATTATGACCTGGTCTTAAATATAAATGATATGTATTAGAAAGTATTATTTGTGCTTTAACTTCTTCTTTTAATTCTTCAGGTGTCATTGATTTTACAGTAGCTTGTGTACCCACTGGCATAAATACTGGTGTTTGTATATCTCCATGAGGTGTATGAACAACCCCTCTCCTTGCACCTGTTTGTTTACATTCGTGTAATAATTCGTATGTTACTGCTGGTTTCATTTTCTCTCCTTATTTATATGATTATTTGTAGGGGCGGAATCTATTTCCGCCCGGGCAGATATGGAATCTGCCCTACATTTTCTCTACAATTTTAGTTTTTTGCTTTTTTTCATTTGTTCACGAGATAAACATTGCGTCGCCGAATGAGAAGAACCTATATTTCTGATTTACAGCTTCTTCATATGCCTTCATTATAAAATCTTTACCAGCTAAAGCTGATACAAGCATAAGAAGTGTTGATTGTGGTAAATGAAAATTTGTTATTAATCCATCTATACATTTAAACTTATATCCTGGATATATAAATATCTCTGTATCCTCTTCTATTTCTTTTACCATTCCATTTTCGTCAGCAATAGATTCTAAAACTCTGCAAGAAGTTGTCCCAACTGCAATTACTCTTCTTCCTTCTTTTTTTGCATTATTTATTTTATCTACATCTTCTTTTTTTATATAGAAATGTTCTGAATGCATTTTATGTGCTTCTACTTTTTCTTCTTTAACAGGTCTAAATGTTCCTATTCCTACATGAAGTGTTACATTTGCAATAATAACACCTTTTTCTTCCAACTTCCTTAATAATTCATCTGTAAAATGAAGCCCTGCTGTTGGTGCAGCTGCAGATCCTTGATATTTTGCATATACTGTTTGATATCTATCTTTTTCTTTTAATTCTTCGTGTATATACGGAGGAAGTGGCATTAATCCAATTTGATCTAGTATTTCATTAAATATTCCATCATACTTAAATTTAACTTTTCTTGTTCCACCTTCTAAAATTTCTAATATTTCAGATTTAAGTATTCCATCTCCAAATATTACATTAGTTCCTACATGAAGCTTATTTCCTGGTCTTACTATTGTTTCCCAAATATCACCTTCAATATTTTTTAATAATAAAAATTCTACATTTGCCCCTGTTTCTTTTTTTCCATAAATTCTTGCAGGTAACACTTTTGTATTATTTCTAACTAAAACATCTCCTGGTTTTAAATATTCTATAATGTCTTTAAAAATTTTATGTTCAATTTTTTCTTCATTTTTGTTTAAAACCATTAATCTTGATTCATCTCTTTTTTGAATTGGTGTTTGTGCAATTAATTCTTCTGGTAAATTATAATTAAAATCTGATACTTTCATTTTTGTCCTTTCTATTATTTATTGTTTAAATTGAATTAGTTTTTAAGCTTGCTGTTTTTTAATACATAATATAATGTTTTTTAGCGAACGCTGTGGGGACCGGCAAGTTATAGGCTGTTACACAAAATCAAATCCGTTTGCAGGTTTTGTGTTACAGCATATTACGCAGTTGGGGGAGAGCATAAAAACATTATATTATGTATTATAGCTCAAACTGCTTTAAAGAAATTCTTAATTTCTTCAATTATATTTTGTGGTTCTTTTGAAAACTCTACATCAATTGCATATTTAAAATCACTTTCTGCTGGTGGTGTTAATGTATATACTATCTCATCTAATCCGCACTTTTGTACCATTAATTGTATCTATATTACAAGTCATATATGCTTGATACCAATTTTTTAATCCTATTAACCTTTCTTCACTATATCCATATTGTTCATTATCATGTAAATTAGGAATTGGATACTCTCGTTCTTTTAAATTTCTTTCTAAAGAATGTAAAAATTCGTGTATAAATACTTCTTCTGGAAACGTATTTACATAATTGTTATATGTATATATATAACTTGAACTATCATTTGGCAACCTTATATTTGAAAAACCTATTCCATTTAAGTCCATTCCTCCGAAGTCCAATCCAATCATTTACTGGTATTTCTATATTTTCATCTATATCTCCCAGTCTTACGGCAACAAATATATAGTCATATTCTTCTTTTTCTAAATATCCTTCTATAATATTCTCTACATCTGCTGGATCTAAATAATATGCAAATTCTTCTGAATATGTAACTGTAGTTACTGGTTCATTTATTTCGTATATATCATAATCTACTGTCATTTTTCCATTTGATAAAACATTTGCAGATTCCTTAAATCTTTCCATATTTAATCTCATATTTTGCATATCACTTAAACTCATATTTAATTTTACATTGTTATTATTGATATCAACATTTACATTTTTCATTATAAAACAAGCTATATTCCAATTAGTAGAATCATCTTTAATTCCTTGTTCTAATTTAAAATCTGAAAACCATGCAGTTCCTTTACTATTTGATTCATTTCCACCCAATCTAAAACCAATTTCTATTTCTTCTCTATTTTTTGAATCAAATATAAATTCTAACTTTTGCCAATCAGTTGTACCTACTATACTTTTAGAACATTCTGTAGTATTTGCTATTGCTATTTGAGCTCCTGCATTATATTTTTCTATTTCGTTTTGTACATTTTCAGTTTTTACCATACAGGTAAGTTTATATGGAGTATTTGGCTCCACTTTAATATTTTTATAAAATATTGCATCATTATAGTTTTGAGATTCTATCTTGTAACTATAATCATATGTACATTTTATATCTTTATCTCTTACAAATTTTGAATATCCTATGTTATATTCAGCTTTTGTAAATCCATTGAAGTTATATGTTTTAAAAACTCCATATAACTTAGACAAAATAACTAATCCTATTATTACAACTATAATATTTGCAAATTTAGAACCAATACCTTTTTTAGACATTTAATCCTCCGTACTTTCTAATTTCTTTTTCATCATTTTTAATGCTTTAGGTCTTTCAACCATTATTACGTGATTGCACCCGCATACATTTAAATTTAAAATCTATGCCAACTCTTGTAATTTCAAAAAGTTTACTGCCACATGGATGCTGTTTTTTTAATTCTACAATATCTCCTATTTTGTAATTCATTTTATCTCCCTTACATTTTCAGGCAATTTCTTCGCTGCATTGCGGGTCGATGTGGGCATCGCCCCTACAACATTTGCAACAAATTTTAATCAATAATTAATTTTTTTTATAAATCTCTTTATTCTATTCTCTACCACATCTTTACCTAACACCTGCATTATTTCATATAAATCAGGTGTATTGCATTTTGTAGTAAGCACTACTCTTATTACTGTACTAATGTCCCCTACATGTCCTTTATATTTTTCCGGCTCTTGTTTATACGCCTTTACTTCTCTTGAATACCCTTTTTCTTCAGATAAATCTTTCATTTTATTAAACCATGTATCTTTGTCATCCGATATATCAAAATAGTTTTCTATGTATGAATTTAAAATGTCTTTTATTTCTTCTTTATCATTTACTTTTTGGAATTCATATTCATTCATTTTATTATATTCTTCTTGGTACATATATTTAATAGTTTCTTTTATATCTGACCATTTTGCAATATCCTTTCTTGGTTTTGCTTTCCCTCTTTCTATATTTAAGACTTTAATTGAATATTCTTTATTTTCACTTAA